>JBKJLU010000145.1:0-3428 GCA_046596815.1 Acidimicrobiales bacterium
GGTGACGACGCCGCCGAGGCCGCATGGGTGCCTCTGGTCGACGTCGCCGAACGGAACCTCGTCGAGGGCCTGGCCGAGTTCCTCCACGACCACGGAATTCTCAAAACGATCGTCTGATAATTATCTGCCCTTCCACTTGGGGGCGCGCTTCTCGATGAAGGCGAGGGGGCCTTCGCCGAAGTCCTCGGACTGGGCGACCTTGGCGAAGGCCTCGTTGGTGATGCGCCAGAGGTCCTTTTCGGTGGCATCGTCGCTGAGGGCCTTGAGGACGACCTTGCGACTCTCACGCACGGCGAGGGGGGCGTTCACGCAGATGCGCTCGGCGAGGGCGACGGCGGCATCGACGGCTTGGCCCTCCTCCACCAGTTCGTTGATCATCCCGAGGGCGTAGGCCCGCTCGGCCGTGATGGGATCACCGGTCAGAGCAAGCTCGAGGGCGATCTTGCCCGGGAGTACTTGGGGGAGTCGGATGAGGCCACCGCCGGCGGCGACGAGGCTGCGCTTGACTTCGGGGATGCCGAACTGCGCGGCCTTCGAGGCCACGATGAGGTCGCAGGCGAGCGCGATCTCGCATCCACCGGCGAGGGCACGGCCGTCGACGGCGGCGATGATCGGCTTCTCCCGCTGGCGCCGCACGATGCCGGCGAACCCGCCACGCTCGGTCTGCAGGCCGCCGGCCTGCCCTGAGCTGATGGCCTTGAGGTCGGCGCCGGCGCAGAAGACGGTGCCGGCGCCGGTGAGCACACCGACCCAGGTGTCGTCGTCGGCCTCGATGCGGTCGATGGCCTCCTCGATGCCGGAGGCCACCTCCCCGTTGACGGCGTTCCGGGCTTCGGGACGGTTGATGGTGAGGACCGCGACGTGCCCCCGCTGTTCGTACTCGACGATTGCCATTCATGTCTCCTAAGAAAGAACGGGAGAGTTTCGCACGACCGAGCTTGTGGGGTCGACGTAAGACCTCCGACGAAACTCTCCCGTTCTTTCAGACGGAGACATGGGGTGGAACCTACGCGATCCGCCACGTGGGCGGCAGATGACGGTACGGTGACAATGGTGAGTGAAGGGCAAGGACACCTTGCGTGTCCCTTCTGCAACTCCTACGACGTGACGAGACTGTTCATTGCCTCGCTGGGCATGGACAGCTGCGAGTGCGTCACGTGCAGCGCCCGGTGGGACGAGGACGCGACGAGCGGCGAGTACCGCGGGCGAGCCAACCGTTCGTCGGTGTTGTTGCCCCGCCCCCAGTCCTGAACCCGCAGTGACCTTTTCCCTGGCGGTGTTCGACCTCGACGGCACGTTGCTCGACTCCGACGCCGCCCTCATGGCGCCGTACGTGGCTCTGGGGGTACGCCCCGAGGACGTGACCTTCGGGCACGTGGTGGCCGACGAATGTGCCCGCCTCGGCCTGGCGATGGACGACTACCTCGACCGCTACGACACCGAGGCGGCGTCGCCCTATCCGGGAGTGCCCGAACTCGTCGCCGGGCTCGGACGTTGGGCCATCTGCTCGAACAAGGTGCGCCGCGCCGGGACCGCCGAGCTCGCTCGCCTCGGATGGCGTCCCGAAGTGGCGTGGTTCGCCGAAGACTTCGGCGGGGCGGCCAAGCACCTCGGTCCGGTGTTGCACGTGCTCGGGTCGCCGCCGCTCGACGAGGTCGTGTTCGTCGGCGACACCGCCCACGACCGCCGATGCGCGGCCGTCGCCGGCGTCGCCTTCGCCCTCGCCGCCTGGAACCCCCGCGCGACAAGCGAACCCGGCGACCTCGTGCTGCATTTTCCGGGCGACCTCTTCCGAGACCTCATCGAACCCCACTGACGCGAGGGTCCGTTCAGGAAGAAGGGGAGTCGCCCTCCACGGCGACCGACACGTCGGCCGGCGCTTCGACATCGTCGCCGGCGGGCGAGACACTCGGCTCGACCGGCGCCACCGGATCGGTGGCCTCGGGCGGCGTCGGTGCCTCAGCGGCGGGCTCGTCGTTGACCGGCGTGGGCGGAGCTGGGTCTTGCTCGGTTTCGAGCGGGAAGACGTCGGCCGCGGGCGCCGCGGAAGCCTCGGGGGCGGCCGGAGTCGGAGGCGCCGGCGGGCGCGGGGCCTGGGTCGGCTTCGGTGGAATGCGCCGAATCGGGCCGGGCGGCGGCGGCATCGAGATGCCGAGCAGTGTCGTCAACGCGGGGATGCGACCGGCCTGTTGGCGGGCTGCCTGCAGGAGGGGTTCACCGGGGTTCTCGGGCAGGCCCTTCGGCTTGACGGTGGTGCGCACCGGCGAAGCGGCGACGGCCTCGAGCAAGGCGGCCCAGCGCTCGGGTGGGGTATCGGACGCCATCGCTTCGGAGGCGGCCCCGGCGAGACGCAAGGCGATCTCGGAGGGGAAGCGCATCGACGGGTCGGGCGGACGAGCGGCGACCCGCAGCGCACGCACCAGTCGGCTGTCGTCGAGGGCACCGGTGATCTCGCCGACCCAGTCGTCGGCCTGCTTCTTCAGCCGCCGGTCGAGGGCCTCGCGCAGGTTCGCCGCCAGCGTCCTCGTCTCTTCGTCACGCGCGGCGGCGTCGGCGCCACTGACGACCGAGCGCAGATCGCGCAGACCGATCTCGTCGACATCGGCGAGGGCCGCCTCGGCGCGGTCACGCCACTCGGCCGTCTTGAGGCGGGGGAGGAGCTCCTCGGCCAAGGCGACCAGCGGCCCGGGCTTGATCTCCGGCTGACCAGCCTCCTTGGCGGTGACGTTCTGCTCTTCGAGGGCGCGTCGCACGGCCGGGATCCCGCCGCGGAGCACCTGCTCAGCCACCGGTCGTTGCTCGGGGGAGAGGCTCTCGAGCACGGCATCGCGATGGGTGCTGCCGGGGCTCAGACGCTTCGGTCGGGGCTTGCCGGCCGTCTCGTCGGACCGGTCGCTGCCTCCGGGGCCGCGTCCCGGGCGGTCGCGTCGGGGCGGAGCCCCATCGCGACTCGGTCGCGGACCGCGCGCCTCGGATGAAGGTGCGCCGCCGCTTGCGCCGACGCGGTCGGGGCGGGGCCCGCGGTCGCGTCCACGATCGCCGCCCTCGCGGCCACGTCCACCACCGTCACGTCCGCCACCGTCACGTCCACCGCCGCGAGGTCCGCCGCGTTCGCTGCGTTCGCCGGGAGGCGGGGCCGGAGGCGCCACCTTGGCCCGCCAGTCGGCCGTCGGGCGCGGGCCGCCACGGTTTCCACCGCGATCGCCGCCGCGTCCACCACCGCCGCCGCCGCCGCCGGGTCCGCCACCGCCACCGGGACCTCCGCCACCGCCGGGGCGATCGGACTTGGCCGTGCGCTCCCCGTACGGGTCGCGGTCACGTCCGCCGGCGTGCTCTTTTCAGTTCGTGATGACGGGCTGCAGCTCTTCCTCCCTGCCCTTGACCTCGAGCATGTCGGCGCGACCGGCCTTGCGTTTCGGCGGCGTCAG
>JBKJLU010000406.1:0-8025 GCA_046596815.1 Acidimicrobiales bacterium
CTGCCACGCTTGTGACGCGTCGAAGGCCGCAGTGGCTCGAGTGACGACTGCGTCGAGCCGAGCGAGCTGGCAGTGCAGCTCGACGAGAGTGTCGGGGTCGGCGAGGACGCTGGCGTCATCGACCACCAACTTGTCGACTGCCTCGAGCAATGCGCCCAACCCCATGAGAACAGTGAAACATGAGGGTGAGACACGAATTCGCGGTCAAGATGTCGGCCGTGCCTGCGGGTCTGGTGGTTCGCCCCGCTGCGATGTCGGACCTGCCAGAGGTGCGAACGATCCTGGAGCAGTGGCTCGTCGATGCTTCGACGAATGCACTGCTCCACGACGAGATCGACAAACGGCTCGCAGCCATAGCAGCGGCTGTTCGGCATCCAACGGCGCGGTGGTTCCTCGTCGCCGGTGCCGAAGGACGACCAATCGATGGACTGATGGGCCTCCAAAGCGATGGCATCGCCCCGGACCTCTACGACCGGTCGCAAGAGAAGCCCGTGGAGCTCGTCACCGCCTATGTCCGGAGATCGCACGTCGGCCGTGGCATCGGCTGCGCCCTCGTCGAAAAGCTCGAGCGACAGGCCACGACTCTTGGGTTCACGACGTTGCTGGTCGTGAGCGGCTCCCGGAATCGTGAGAGCGGATACCCGTTCTGGAGAGCCAGATGTGGCGAGCTAGTTCGAGTCGATGACGACTACTTCGCACCCGGCGCGGAACGGGTCGTCTGCGGGCGGTGGTCAGGCCAGTGTGACGTCGAGGGCGAGAGTGAGGCAGCGGCAGGCGCCGCCGGCCTTCTGGAATTCGCTGATGTCCACCACGACGACGTCGAAGCCCCAAGACTCGAGTCGGCGGCCGACGGCGAGGGAGCAGGCCGGCATGACGATGGTGCGGCCGACAACCACCGAGTTGGCGGTGAACGCGAAGGTGTCGTCGTCGTCGAGCACGAGCGGCTCGGGAACGAGGGCTTCGATGAGGCGCCGACCGTAGGCGTCCCAACCGGCCGGGGCGATCATGGCGCGACGTTCGTCGAGGGGGCAGAAGGTGAGGTCGAGGTGGTAGAGCCGCGGGTCGGCCAACTCGACCGAACGCACGGGTACACCGGTCAACCGCGACAGGTGGGCGTGAGCGGCGACGTCGCTGCGCTGGTTGTAGCCCGACACCAGGACGCCACCGAACGGCAGAGCGTCCCCCGCGCCTTCGTGGGAGACGTCGACCGGCAACTCGTGGACGTCGTGACCGCGCGATCGGAACCACGCGATGTCGTGGGGCATCTCGCCCTGGCGTTCGGCATGGCGGAAGCGACTCGGGATGAACTGGTTGCCGTTCACGATTCCGGCGTTGGCGGTGAACACCAGATCCGGCAGACCCTCCACGGGTTCTTGCAACTCGACGGTCGCGCCCGCCTCGATCAGGGTCGCCCGCAAGGTCTCCCATTGTCGAGCCGCCCGCTCGGGATCAACGGCCACCGACGTACTCATCCACGAGTTGATCTCGTAGAGCACGCCGAAGTGCACGGGCGGGCACATCAGAAATCGGCGGCCCCAGGTGAGCTCGGCCATCGGGTCAGGCGCCGAGGGCGTCGGCGAGGTCGCTGACGAACAGGCCGACGTCCGTGACGATGCCGAGGGCCTGGGAACTGCCGCGATCCGCGAGCTTGGTCACGACGGCCTGGTTGATGTCGACGCAGAAGGTCTCGACGCCGGAGGGAAGGATGTTGCCGGTGGCGATGGCATGCAGGGTCGTGGCCAACATGAGGGCGACGGCGACTCCGGGGACGAGGTCGCGCATCGCATCGGCGGCTTCGATGACATTCGGGAAGACATCGGGAAGCGGGCCATCGTCGCGGAGCGAGCCGGCGAGCACGTACGGGACCTTGCGGCGGATGCACTCGAACATGACGCCGCCGTCGATGTATCCGGCATCGACCGCCGCGGCAATCGACCCGAACCGGCGGACCTCGTTGATGACGCGCAGGTGGTTGGCGTGGCCGCCCTCGGCCGAGACGCCTTCGAGAACTGAGACGCCGAGCGACGTGCCCATCACGTTCGATTCGATGTCATGGGTGGCGAAGCCGTTGCCGGCGAAGAGCACATCGATCCACCCGGCGCGTACGAGTCTGGCCAGCGGAGGCGATGACCCCGTGTGGACGACGGCCGGACCGCAGACCGCCAGCACCTTCGAGCCGGACTCCTTCGCAGAACGGATGCGGTCGGCCACTCGTGCGACGAGAAGTGCCTTGGGCTTCTCGGACGAGACCTCGGAATTCATGAACTCGAACACCGACGCGCCCCGAGGACGCGCCGGTGCGGTGACACGGATCCCCTCGCGTCCGACGACGACGCCATCGCCGGCCCGCACCCGGTGCATCGGAACCGTGCGGGCGACGCCGTCGGCGACCACCAGGCCGCAATCCATCTCCGGGTTCACCACATCGATCCAGTGGCCGTCGACGCGGACCTGGGTCGGGAGGTTGGTGGTGGAGTAGAAGCCGGTCGGCAGCACGCCGTCGCGATCGGCAGGCACGAGGTCGGCGTCGGACGAACTGTGGGCGTTGGCCCCGTGCACCTGCAACCCGACCAGAAGGGTGGCGAGCGTCGCCTCGTCCTTGGCCGTGATTTCGAGGCGGGCCCGGCTGGAGTCGGTGTTGGTGCGGCCGATCTCGACGTCGAGGAGTTCGTACTCGGCGCCCGACGCCAGGATCACGTCCAACACCTTGGCCAGCAGCAACGAGTCGATGATGTGCCCTTCGAGATCGACGATCTCGCGGGCGCTCACCTAGACGCTCTCCTCGGCCCGTTCCACTTCGGCCTCGTCGGCTTCCACCTCGGAGATGGGTATCTCGTCGGCGCCGATGGTCGGCTCGGGCTTGAGGGTGCCTCGGCGCTCGTCGTAGATGTTGCGGATGATGACCTGCAGGATGCCGGCCGCGGGGATGGCCAGCAGCGCGCCGAGGATTCCGAAGAGTTCGACGCCGACGAGCACGCTCACGAGGACGGCTAGGGGATTGAGGTCGACCGTGCGGGACATGATCGTCGGCTGCAGTACGTGGTTTTCGAACTGCTGATAGACGATGTAGAAGATGAGGGCGGCGACGCCTTTTCCGGGAGATGCAAGGAAGGCGACTCCGACCGTGGGGATGGCGCCGAGCGTCGCACCGACCAGGGGAATGAGGTCGGCGAAGGCCACCCAGAGTCCGAGGACCCCGGCGAACGGCACCCCGGCGATCGTCAGGAAGACGAAGGTCGACACGCCGGCCACCACGCTGATGGCGAGGTTGCCGGCCATGTAGCCGGTGACTGCCTTGGCGCAGTCAGCGGCCACGAGGCGGACCCGCTCGCGTCGTCCTTCGCTGCTGAAGACGTTGAGGAAGCCGCCGGTGAGCTTCGGCCCTTCGAGGACCATGAGGAAGGTGAGGACCAGGATGGTGAGGAAGGCGAAGACGCCGCTGGCCAAGCTTCGAGCAACCTGGAGGGCGGGCGCTCCGGCATTGCGGAGGTTCGATTGGAACCGCTCTTGGTTGCGCTCAATGTACTGGTCGACCTCGAAGCGCTGGACGAGGCCGCCGATGGGTCCCCGACCCTGCTTGGCGGTCTCGACGAACTGCGGGAAGTCGTCGATGAACCCATTCACCTCGCGCACGATCGGTTGGATGAAAGCCGTCAACATGCCCGCCAGGAGACCGAATCCGAAGAGGAACACCAGCAGCGTCGACAGCGAGCGACGCATGCCCTTGCGCTCGAGGTAGTCGACGGCCGGCGTGAGAACGATGCTCAGGAAGCCGGCGACGATCAGCAGACCGAGGATGTGCGACAACTTCTGGAGGATGACGATGCCCAGGAGGGTCGCCAGCACCAGCCCGATGGCCACGAGGATCGTCCTTACCGGGACCGGGCGCCGGTCGGTCGGCATGCTCGGGACGAGGTTCGTGGACATCGGGTTCACCGTACCCCCGGCGGCTTCGTCGGGAACGGAGCCCCCGGCTAGCCTTCCCGGCTGTCATGGGACAGCCGATCACCGTCGTCCGGAAGCCGTCACCGAAGCCGAACACGGTGCGCTTCGAGATCAACCGCACCCTCACGGGGATGGGCCACGAGCGATACGACGCCGGCTCTGACGTGAGCGGCGATCGGCCCCCGGACGAGCTGGCCCGACGCCTGTTCGAGCGCGGTGGAGTGCGGCGGGTGCACGTCTACTCGAACCTGATCTCGATACAACTCGACGCCGGCGCCAAGGCCGACGGGCTCGAAGAGATCATCCGGGACCTGTACATCCACTACCGGCCGGGCGTGACTCCCTCCTTCACGGCGTAGCCGGTCGTACGCTCGGGGCGGATGACGTCCGACCCGTGGGAAGCGATCCTCGAGCGCCTCGACGATGCGGCCAAGCTCGCGGGCCTCGACGACGACGTGCATCGGTTGCTGCGTACGCCGCGCCGAGTGCTCGAAGTCGCCGTCCCCGTCCGCATGGACGATGGTCGCGTCGAGGTGTTTCTCGGATGGCGCATCCATCACGACACGACCCGGGGGCCGGCGAAGGGTGGGATCCGCTTTCATCCCGATGTCGACGCGCGCGAGATCAGTGCGCTCGCCGCCGGCATGACCCTGAAGACCGCGGTCCTGAGCCTGCCTTTTGGCGGTGGCAAAGGCGGCGTCCGGTGTGACCCGACGAAGCTTTCCCTCGGCGAACTCGAACGCCTGACCCGCCGCTACACCTACGAGATCTCTCCCCTTCTCGGGCCGGACAAGGACATCCCCGCTCCCGATGTGAACACTGACGGCCGGGTGATGGCGTGGCTCTACGACACGCTGTCGATGACCGCCGGGGTCTCGATGCCGGCGTCGGTCACGGGAAAGCCCCTTTCCGTCGGTGGCACACGCGGACATGCCGGCGCCACGTCCACGGGGGTGCTCATCACCGCCCGCGCCGTCTTCGCCGCCCTTGGGCTTCCCTTCGTCGGTGGTCGTGCGGTCATCCAGGGTTTCGGCAAGGTGGGAGGTCCCCTTGCTTTCCTGCTGTCGTCGGCCGGCATGCGGGTCATCGCTGTCAGCGACGTCGGCGGCGCCGTCCACAATCCCGGCGGCCTCGATGCGAGTGAGCTGTCCGATCACGTGGTTGCCACTGGGTCGGTAGTCGGCTTCGAAGGGGGCGACCCCATCACCGAGGCACAAATGTGGAGCCTCGAGTGCGAACTCGCCGTGCCGGCGGCGCTGGCCGGCGCGATCACCGAAGAGGTGGCCGAGCGGCTCGGCGCCAAGGTCATCGTCGAGGCGGCCAACGGTCCGACCGTCCCAGCGGCCGACCCGATCCTTGACCGGCGGGGCATCGTGGTGGTTCCCGACATCCTCGCCAATGCCGGCGGCGTGACGGCGTCGTACTTCGAGTGGGTGCAGAGCCGACAGGGGATGGCGTGGGACGAGGAGGACGTCGCCCGCCGCCTCCGGTCGTACATGGACGATGCCTTCACCGCCGTCTGGGCGAAGTCGGAGGCCCTCGGCGTCTCGATGCGGCGAGCCGCCTTTGCCCTGGCCGTCGAACGGGTGGCCGAGGCCCACAACGCCCGCGGGTTGTTTCCCTAATTCGCTTGCGGAGGAATAGTTCGCTCAACTAATGAGTTGAGTGAACCAATGCCGCTCGCCCCTCCATCCGCCGTCGACGCCACCCAGGTGGCGCGCCTGCGACTGGTGGTCATGCGGTTGGCTCGAAGGTTGCGCCAACAGGCCGAGGGTGACGTCACGGCGTCGTTGTTGTCGGCGCTCTCGAGCGTCGAACGGCTGGGCCCGCTGACGCTGGGCGAACTCGCATCGGTCGAACAAGTGCAACCTCCTTCGATGACCAAGATCGTGGCCAGGCTCGAGGAGATGGGCCTCGTCACTCGCGAGGCCGACGCTCGAGACCGGCGCGTCGCCCGCGTGCGGGTGAGCGACGAAGGTCGGCGCTACGTCGCCCGTAGCCGTACACGCAAGAACGCCTACCTGGCCGAGCGTCTTCGACGATTCGATTCGGAAGAGCGGGGCCTGCTCGAGCAGGCCCTGCCGCTCCTCGAGCGCCTTGTCGAGGAAGCGCCCGCCACCAAGGATCCGTCGTGACGAGCGGAGCACTGGCTCGCCAGACCTTCGCCTCCCTCTCGGTGCGGAACTATCGCGTGTTCTTCTTCGGCATGCTCGTCTCGGCCACGGGTACGTGGATGCAGAGCGTCGCCCAGGGCTGGCTCGTGTTGCAGTTGACCGGAAGCGGCACCCTTGTCGGACTCGTCACTGCGGCCCAGTTCGTGCCCATGCTCCTCGGGGGGGTGTGGGGCGGTGTCATCGCCGACCGCTTCGACAAGCGCCACACCTTGTTCGCCAGCCAGGCGCTCCTCGCCTTTGCCGCGGCACTGCTGGCCGTCGTCACCATTACCGACATCGTCGAGGTGTGGATGGTGTTCGCCTGCGCACTGCTCTCCGGCTGCGCAACGGTCGTCGACAACCCAACACGCCAGGCTTTCGTCAGCGAACTTGTGGGGCCCGATCGGGTCGCGAATGCCGTGGCCCTCAACAGCGCCATGTTCAACGCCGCTCGCATCGTCGGGCCGGCCATGGCCGGCGTCATCATCCTGGTTGCGGGCACCGGCGCCTGCTTCGCCTACAACGCCGTGTCCTACTTGGCGGTGATCTTCTCGCTCACTCGGATGCGGCCGTCCGAACTCCATCGGGGCAAGCCCATCGCCCGAGGCCGAGGCCAGGTACGCGCCGGTCTCCGTTACGCCTGGGCGAACCCCGAACTGCGGTCGACCATCCTGCTGGTCGCCGTCGTCGGCACGTTCGCGTTGAACTTCACTGTCCTGACCCCACTGTTGGTCGAGTTCACCTTCGACGCCGGGCCAGGAACGCTCGGCGTCCTCACGTCGTTCATGGGCGCCGGTTCGTTGATCGGAGCACTCGTTGCGGCGGCGAGGGCGAAGCCCACGCCGACCCTCCTCGTCGGTGCTGCCGGTGCTCTCGGTGTCGTGATGATCGGCGTCGCTGTCTCACCCTCGCTCCCGGTGGCGGCGTTGATGCTGGCCCTCACGGGTGCGGCCACCATCACGTTCCTGTCGACGGCGAACACGATGCTGCAGCTGAATTCGTCGACGGAGATGCGCGGGCGGGTCATGTCGTTGTACCTGCTCGTGTTCCTCGGGAGCACCCCGATCGGCGGACCGATCGTGGGGTTCGTGGCCGAGACGACCAACCCGCGACTGGGTTTCGTGGTCGGGGGAGTGGCCTCGCTCGTCGGCGCCGTCTGGGCCGCCGGTGGGCTGCTCAGGAGTCGACGCGTTGACGATCGGCACGTGGCAAGTGCTGCCTTTTAACACTGTGTGACTATTGACACACTAGGACAAGAAATGACCCGCTGAGGTCATAGCCGCGTCGTCAGATGCCGTTTACGTTGCGGACGCAATGGGGGACGCGCCGGAAAGCCGGCGGGAACGGAAGAAGCACCAGACGGCGATCGCCCTCCATGAGGCCGCCCTCCGTCTCTTCGCCGCGAAGGGCTTCGCAGAGACGACCGTGGAGGAGATCGCCGACCACGCCGACGTCTCCGCTCGAACGTTCTTCCGTTATTTCTCGTCCAAGGAATCCGTGGTCTTTGCCGACGAGACCGAACGGCGAGACCTCTGGCTCACGGCACTCCACGATCGGCCGTGGACGGAACCCGTTCTGGAGAGCATCCTCGAAGCCAGCCTGGTGCTGGCGGGGGACTACCGACCGGAGAAGGACTTCTTTCGCTGGGAACTAGCGGCGAAGGCGCCTTCGGTCGGCACCGCCGGATTGCGGATGACCAGCCGATGGGAGACCGCGATCACGATCGAGGTTGCGGAGCGGCTTCACCTCGAAGATCGACACGACCCGACTCCCCGGACCGTTGCTGCGGCCTCGATGGGCGCATGGCGCGCCGCCCAGCGGGTCTGGTTCGCCAACGGCGGCCGCACCTCGCTCGAGGACCACCTGCGCAGTTCCTATGCCGTCCTCACCCACCTCGCCGGACTCGTGCCCGGCGGTCACTTCCTCG
>JBKJLU010000412.1:0-3913 GCA_046596815.1 Acidimicrobiales bacterium
CCTCCCGCGCCCAGGGACACGGCACCATGAGCGTGGCGCTGGTGGCGATGCCGTCGCGCAGGGCCTCGTAGACCCCGACGTTGGCGGCGTGGCTCGATCCGAGGTCGTCGCAGTTGATGATGAGCAGCTTGGCGTCGGCGGCATGACCGAGTTGTTCCGCCAACGAGGTCACGGCCGCATCACGGGCTCGAGCCTAGAGGGGTGTCGGCGCCTCCGCATCGAGCCCACAGGCCCACCGACCGGCGACGGGCGTCGGCGGCTGCGGCCACGAACGCGTCGCGGTGAGCGACGTTCGGAGGGATGGTGAGCGGCGCCGCGAACCCTTCTTCGGCCATCGTCAGGTTCACGAAGAGGTCGTCCTTGCGGCGATAGACGTAGGCGAGGAGACGTCCGAACCGGTCTCTCGGCTCGGCATCGCGCACGACCCGCACTCCGGAGCCCTCGGGAAGCAACTCCTCGAGCCGGCGGGTGGCTTCCTCGCCGAAACACTCCCGCAGACCACCTGGCCCGTGGGTTTCGGGCGTGTCGATGCCGATGAGACGCACGGCCTCGACGTCGGACTGGCCGGCGATGCGGATGCGCACCGTGTCGCCGTCGACCACCCGCACGACGACGCCGTCGCCCGGACGGTCTCGAGCGCCGCTGACATTGGATGCCCCGATCCCGCCGCACGCGCTCAGCGTCGTCGCCAAGGCGACGACGGCAGCGACGATGCGGGTCGGGCGGGGCACGATGTCATTGTGTCCTGGGGGTGTGACAAGTTGACGAGGTGCGCATCCGCCTCGCCGCCGCCGTGCTCGGAATGATGCCCCTCGCCGCCTGCGGAGGGTCGAGTCCGTCGACCCCGGCCGACCGCCCGGCGGCGGTCGCAGGTCGATTCACCTCGCTCCACCTTGCCGTTTGCGAGGCGGCCGATGCTGCAGGTGCCGGCGACGAGGTCGGGGCCACGGAGGCCTTCGACGACGTGCACGGTCCGTTGCACAGCCTGGCCGCCGCCGCCGAACTGGAAGATCGGGCGATCGCCGCCCGCCTGCTCGAAGCCAAGCAGGCCGTGGAAGGCGGATCCGGCGCGGACGCCTACCGCACCCTTCTCGGGTCGGTCGAGGACGCCATCGAGGCGACGGGCGACGAAGTGGGGAAGTGCCCGTGATCGTGCAGACTCACCGTATGGTTCGTCGTCGCCGGTCGTTGCTCGCGCTGTTGTCCGCCCTGGCCCTTCTCGCCGCCTGCGGGAGCAGCGGAGGTGAGTCTGCCGGCAAGCGCGACACCTCCACCTCGAAGGCCAGTGAGCCCGTCGGTTCGGAAGCCGACGATCCCTTCGTTGCCCAGGTCGCCAGCTACGAGCTCGTGGCCGGCCAGGACCAACGCTTCCTCGCCGCACTCGCGGGCAACGGCACCGGACTGGTCGTGAGCTTCGGCAAGGTCGGCCTCGAGTTCTTCTACCTGGGCACTCGCACCGCGCCGATCGATCCACCCCAGCCGAAGTCCAAGGCGGAAGCCACCTTCTTCCCGGTGGCCGGGCAGACCGTCGATCCCAACGCTCCGGGGCCGCGGGCGGCCAAGCCGTCGGAGGGCCTCGGGGTCTATGCCGCCGAGGCCGTCCGCTTCGATGCACCGGGCTTCTGGGGAGTCAAGGTCAAGGCGACCATCGACGGCAAGGCCATCTCCGCCAACGCCGCCTTCGAGGTCGTGGGTGAGTCGCAACTTCCGTTCCCCGGCAAACCGGCACCCCGCACCGAGAACCCGATCACGGGCGCCGCCGGCGTCGATCCGACCGCCATCGACAGCCGGGCCAAGGACGGCCAAGCTCCGCCCGACCCGTTGCTCCACTCGACCACCGTGGCGTCGGCCCTGGCTTCCGGAAAGCCCCTCGTCGTCGTCGTGTCGACCCCGGTCTACTGCGTCAGCCAGTTCTGCGGCCCGATCACCGACAGCGCGGCGAAGCTGGCCGAAACGTTCGGGGACCGCGTGGCCTTCGTCCACCTCGAGGTGTGGAAGGACTTCGAGAAGAAGCTCGTGAACCCGGCGGCCTCCGAGTGGATCTCGCCCCGGAACGGCGTTGGCGACACCCAGGAGCCCTGGATCTTCCTGGTCGGAGCCGACGGCATCGTCAAGCAGCGCTTCGACAACGTGATCGGTGACGCCGCCTTCGAGGCCGCCGTCGCCGCTCTCGCCGCCGGCTGACGCTCTCTCGCCGCCGGCTAAGGCGCTAGCTCTGCCGTATCGCTACATCCGTTCGATGATCGTGCCGCTGCCGAGGCCCCCGCCGCAGCACATGGTGATGAGGGCGGTGGTGCCGTCCGTCCGCTCGAGTTCGTGCAGCGCCGTGGTGATGAGGCGGGCCCCGGTGCAGCCGACGGGGTGGCCGAGGGCGATGGCGCCGCCATTGGGGTTGACGCGCTCCATGTCGACGTTGCCGATCTCGCGCTCCCAGGCCAGGGCCACGGAAGCGAAGGCCTCGTTGATCTCGACGGTGTCGATGTCGGACATCGTCATCCCGGTCTTGTCGAACAGCTTGCGGGTGGCGTCGATGGGGCCGGTGAGCATCAGGACCGGATCGACGCCGACGAGGCATTGGCTCACGATCCGAGCGCGGGCCTTCAAGCCGAGGGCCTTGGCTTTCTCGGCCGACATCAGCAGCACCGCCGAGGCGCCGTCGCTGATCTGACTCGAGGTGCCGGCGGTGTGGACGCCGTCCTCGCGAGCGACCGGCTTGAGCGAGCCGAGTTTCTCGAGGCTGGTCTCGCGTAGGCCCTCGTCCTTCGACAC
This sequence comes from Acidimicrobiales bacterium, assembly GCA_046596815.1. Classification (GTDB taxonomy): domain Bacteria; phylum Actinomycetota; class Acidimicrobiia; order Acidimicrobiales; family CADCTF01; genus DATLED01. The sequence continues at coordinate 2,770 of JBKJLU010000412.1, forward strand.
GACGTAGGTCTCGCCCGTCGGCTTGCCTTCGTCATCGAGGACGGGGGCGGTGACGGCGTGGACCTCGCGCTCGTAGCGACCCTCGGACCATGCCCGGGCGGCTCGCTGCTGGCTCTGGAGGCCGAAGGCGTCGGTGTCGGCCCGCGTGATGCCCCACTTCTCGGCGATGCGCTCGGCGCCCTCGAACTGGCTCGTGAACTCGTACTGGCCGAAGTAGCTCTTGGGGATGGCGCGGCCAGGGCCGTTGCGGGTGTTCGACCCGAGGGGGATGCGGCTCATCGACTCGACGCCGCAGCTGATGGCGACCTCTGCGGTGCCGCCGGCGATGAGGCCGGCGGCGAGATTGGTGGCCTGCTGGCTCGATCCGCACTGGGCATCGACGGTGGTGGCGGCCACGGTGAGCGGGAGACCGGCGCTGAGCCACGCCGTTCTGGCGATGTTGAACGACTGCTCGCCGACGGCGGTGACACACCCACCCACGATCTGGTCGACGATCGCCGGGTCGATTCCCGATCGCTCGATCAGCGCCTGCTGGATCTGGCCCAACAGATCGGCCGGATGCAGGGTCGAAAGGCCCCCACCCCGCCTTCCGATCGGACTCCGTACGGCCTCAACGATCACCACATCAGTCATGGCGCAAGCCTAGATCCGCCTGCCACACTCGATCCCAGCCCGTCCCCTGCAGCCAAGAGCGTTTTGCGCGCACTTCGGGGCCTCTGCGGCCCCCAAACGCACACAGATCGAGGAAGGGGACCGGGGAATGGTCTCGTGGAAGAAAGTGGACCGGGTTGCCTCGCGCCAGTACGGCAGCGTGACCCGCTCGCAGTTGCTGGAAGCCGGAGCATCGCCAGACCAGATCAAGGGTTGGATCGCGTGCGGACGTCTGCTCGTGGTGCATCGAGGGGTGTACTTCCTCGCCGGAGCGCCGAGGACGCCGGAGGCGGCCACCATCGCTGCGGTGTTTGCCGCCGGCCCTGGTGCGGCGGCGGGGCATGTCAGCGCGGCATGGCTCTGGGGACTGCGGCAAGAGCCACCCGAGCGACCTGAGGTGCTCGTCGCTGCGCCCCGCCAGCCCCGGCTCGTCGGCGTGCGGGTGCATCGCACGACCGACTTCCCGGCGGAGTTCGTCCGCCACCGCCATCGC
>JBKJLU010000422.1:0-3629 GCA_046596815.1 Acidimicrobiales bacterium
CTTCTGGTGGACGATGAGGTACTTGAGCTCGGCCCGGAAGGCCTCGGCCTCTTCGTCGTCGACGAAGTAGCCGTCCTTGACGCCCCAGGCGGTGATGGTGTCGGCCACGCGATCGGCCACCTGCTTGAGCGACGACTCCCGCTCCGGGGTGTCGAGCGGCCCCCGGAAGTACTTCTGGGCGAGGATGTTGGTGGCGTTGACACTCCAGGTGTTCGGCACCTCCACGTCGAGTTGCTGAAAGGCGACCGCACCGTCTCGGTAATTGGTGATGCGGGCGTCCCGGCGCTCCCAGGTCACCGTGTCGTAGGGGTGAACCCCTTCGGTGGTGAAGTGACGGCGGATCCCGATCCCCATCCGTTCCGGTGCAATTGCCATGGCGTTCTCTCCCTGCGTTCGTTCGCTCCGTTCGCCACGCTACTTGGGTCGAACCACAACATGTTGTGGTCGGCGTGTCGGACAGACGCGAGATGCAGTGATTATTAGAGCTTGTAATTACGAGCCTGTCAACGATTGTGGCCGCGCGAATCCGCTGGTCAGAGGCCAATCGCGAAAGTGATTTCATTCACGAGCCTCGGAGCACCCGTTGGGTGGGCGGGTGAGCCAGTACGGTCCGCAGACATGGGTGTGGTCGTGGCCATCGATGCGGGGACGACGGGGGTGCGGGCCTTCGCCGTCGACGAGCAGGGCCAACCCGCCGGCTGGTCGTACCGGGAGTTCCCGCAGCACTTTCCCCGACCGGGGTGGGTGGAGCACGACGCCGACGACATCTGGGAGGCCGTGCGCACCACCTTGGGCGACTTGCACGAACGTCTCACCGCCGACGGCCAGACGATCGCCACCATCGGCATCACCGACCAGCGCGAGACCGTGGTCGTCTGGGACCGCCGCACCGGACGGCCCCTGCACCGGGCCATCGTTTGGCAGGACCGGCGGACGGCGGCCCGCTGCGACGCCCTTCGCGACGCCGGCCACCTCGACCTGGTCCGGCACACGACGGGACTGGTGCTCGACCCGTACTTCTCGGGCACGAAGCTCGAGTGGTTGCTGGCGGAAGGCGGCGTCGAAGCCGGCGCCGATCTGGCCTTCGGCACGGTCGACAGCTGGGTGCTGTGGAACCTCACCGGCGGCGCCGTCCATGCCACCGACCCCTCGAACGCCAGCCGCACCCTGCTCTATGACATCCGTCGCCAGGCCTGGTCGGACGAGTTGTGCGACCTGCTCGGCGTACCGGCGTCCTGCCTCCCCGAGGTGCTCCCGTCGAGCGGACGCTTCGGCACCACCGTCGATGGGGTGGGCGTCCCCGCCGGCATCCCCGTGAGCGGCATCGCCGGCGACCAGCAGGCGGCCCTGTTCGGCCAGGCGTGCTTCGAGCCGGGAATGACCAAGAACACCTACGGCACGGGCAGTTTCGTGCTCATGAACGTCGGCGACACCTGCCCCGATCCGGTGGAAGGGCTGCTCACGACCGTCGCATGGGTGCTGGCCGATGGCACGACCGCCTATGCCCTCGAGGGCGCCATCTTCGTCACCGGGGCCGCCATCCAGTGGCTGCGGGACGGACTCGGCGTCATCGCCGAGGCCTCCGAGATCGGGCCGCTAGCGGCGTCGATCAACGACACCGAAGGCGTCTACCTGGTACCGGCGTTCACCGGTCTCGGCAGCCCCTACTGGGACCCCTACGCCCGCGGCACCCTGCTGGGTCTGACCCGGGGGGTCGGTCGGGCCCATCTCGCCCGGGCCGTGGTCGAGGCCATGGCGTACCAGACCCGAGACGTCGTCGACGCCATGAGCGCGGCCTCCGGCCATGCGGTCAAGCTCCTGCGGGTCGACGGCGGCGCCTCGGTGATGGACCTGTTGCTGCAATTGCAGGCCGACCAATTGCAGGTGCCGGTGGCCCGGCCGACCATCCAGGAGACGACCGCCCTCGGCGCCGCCTACCTCGCGGGTCTCGGGGAGAACGTCTGGGGATCGCTCGACGACCTCGCCGCCAAGTGGATGCTCGACGTGCAGGTCGAACCCAAGGCGTCCGCGAGTGCGGCCAACGGTCGCTACGCCGGCTGGCAGCGGGCCGTCGAGCGTTCTCGCCATTGGGCGGATAAAGACGCCTGACGCCATCGCATCTCGGGGTTTTGGAGGGTGAGGGCGCACGATCCGTATCGCCTCACCCTCCAAAACCCCGGAGGCTAGGAGGAATGCACGCTCGGATGGGCGGCGGACGAGTTCAGGCGTTGCAGTTCGACCCAACGGACGTCGGCAATGGCGACAAGGGCTGCGAGCTGGCGCCGCTCCCTCGTGCGCAACGGACGGCCGGGGCGAGCGAGGACGAGGTCGAGTCCCGCCTGCTGCATCGCCGTCCATGCCATGTCGTCGGGGCCAGAACCGGCGGTGTGCGCGGTCTGGGCCGACGTGGCCAATCGGCTCCCGACGACGAAGGCACGAATCCACGAGATCGGCGGCGGCGAGCCGATCGACGCGTGCACGACCCGACCGTCGGCGTCGGAGATGGCGATCCAACTAGCGGCGAAATCGAGGGCGGCGTGGGCCACGAGGGCCCGCAGCACGCCGGCCGGTGTGCGCTCCTGCACGAGGATCGCCGCCGTCTCGAGAGCATCGAGTCGGGCGTCCGGCGGTCCGCCGCCCGGCACCTCGCGGATGTCCTCGACGGCGACTCCGTCGACCTCGCCGATCTCTTTCAGCAACAGCGGCACGAGGGCTTCGTCGGGCAGGGTGACGACGAGTTCGTCGATGGCCAAACCCGCCCCCCGCTCGAGGATGTCGATGCCGACGAGGTCACCGCGCACCGAGCCGATGCGGCTGGCAACGGCGCCGAGCGCCCCCGGCCGATCAGGCACCCAGACGCGCACCACGTACGTCGCGGTCATGCGTGGCTCGTGAACGTCGTCATGACCGGGACCGTACGGCGGCCGTGTGAACGGGCCGTTACGGCGCAGCGACGCCTCGATGAGCTTGTGCGGTCGGCGCTACCCGACGAGGGCGGGATCGGGCTGGGCGGGGCCGGAACCCGAGGCGTCGATGACCGACGCCACCTTGGTGGCCTCGGCCTCGGTGCCGGTTTCGGTGCCCTTGCGCTTGGCGTACGTGTTCACGTACTCCTGACCGCTCAGTTCGCGGAGTTCGAACATGATCTCGTCGGTGATCGAGCGCAGCACGAGCGGATCTTCCGCCTGGGTGTGCGAACGGCTGAAGTCGAGGGGCTTCGAGAAGCGGATGGTGATCGGCATGAAGAGGCGAGGGATCGCCTGACCGGGAGGCTGCGCCTCGCGAGTGCCGACACAGGCCACGGCGACCACGGGCGTCTTGCACTGCAAGGCGAGGCGGGCGACCCCGGTATGTCCCTTGTAGAGGCGGCCGTCAGGTGAGCGCGTGCCTTCGGGATAGATCCCGAAGAGTCCCCCGGCGTCGAGGACCTCCTTGGCCGACTCGAGCGCCCGTTGACTGGCTGATCCGCCGCCACGCTTGATGGGGATCTGGCCGACGGCACGGAAGAACCACGCCGTCTTCTTGTCCTCGAAATACTCGGCCTTGGCCACGAACGTGATGCGACGGCGCAGCACGAGCGGGAGGAAGAAGGAATCAAAGACCGCGAGATGATTCCCGGCGAGGATCAC
>JBKJLU010000356.1:0-6467 GCA_046596815.1 Acidimicrobiales bacterium
GTCGAGACGGAGGACAGCTCGGGGCGAGGGTCGTCGGCCATACCGGGTCGATCATTCCCCACCCCCGCCCGTAAAATCGAACCTTCATGCTCAGGCGACTCGACCTCCGCGGCACCACCGGCGACCTGCGCGCAGCCATCCCCCGACCCAAGGCGGCCGGCGAGCCTCCCGCCGCCCAGGTGCAGGCGCTGCTGCGCGAGGTGCGCGAGCGCGGGGATGAGGCCCTGCGGGATCTGACCGAGCGCTTCGACGGCGCCCGCCTCGAGCAGTTGCGGGTTCCGCCCGGCGATCTCGACGCCGCGCTGGCCTCGATCCCCCCGTTGTTGCGGGAAGCCCTCGAAGCGGCGCGGGCCAACGTGCTGGCGTATCACCGCGAACAACTCCACGACGACGCCCGCTTCGAGAAGGACGGACTGGTCGTGCGCGAGTTGCGTCGTCCCGTCGATCGCGCCGGTGTCTACGTCCCAGGCGGCACCGTGCCGCTGATCTCGACGGTGCTCATGACGGTGATCCCGGCGCGGGTCGCCGGCGTGCCCGAGGTCGTGCTCTGTTCACCGCCCGACCGCGAGACGGGCAAGGTGGCCCCTGGCATCCTGGCCGCCGCGGCTCTGGCCGGGGTCGACGAGGTCTACGGGTGCAACGGACCTGCGGCCATCGGGGCCATGGCCTACGGCACCGAGAGCATCCGCCCCGTCGACGTGATCGTCGGGCCTGGCAACGTCTACGTGTCGCAGGCCAAGCGCGAGGTCAGCGGCATCGTCGGCGTCCCCTCGTCGTTCGCCGGGCCTTCCGAGGTCGTCGTCGTGGCCGACGAGACGACGCCCGCGGAGTATGCGGCCATCGACCTCATCGTGCAGGTCGAGCACGGCCCCGACGGCCTGGCGTGGCTCATCACCTGGAACGAGGACGTGGCCGATCGCATCACGACCATGGTCGAGAAGCTCACGGCCGAGTCGCCTCGACGAGCCACCATCCAGGACAACCTCGAGCGCAACTCCTACGTCGCCATCGTCGACGGCCCCGAACAGGCCATCGAGTTGGCCAACGCCATCGCCCCCGAGCACCTCGAGTTGATGACGGCCGATCCCGACTCCCTTTTGCCGCTGGTCCGCCACGCTGGTGCCGTCTTCACCGGGGCGTTCGCTCCTGCCAGCGTGGGTGACTACATCGCGGGGCCGAGTCACGTGCTGCCCACCTACGGCTCGGCCCGCTTCGCCGGGGCCTTGCGGGTCGACGACTTCTCCAAGCACATCCACGTCGTGTCGCTCGACGAGGGAACACTGGCCCGCCTCGCCCCCCACGTCGCCGCCATCGCCGAAGCCGAGGGACTGCCCGCCCACGCAGAATCGGTGCGCCTTCGGAGTTCGCGATGAGCGCAGCGACCCGCCCGCCGGCCCAGAGGCAACCATGACGATCCCGAAGGCCGTCGACAATCTGGGCGCATTGCAGGGGTACCACTCGCCCCAGGTCGACGTCGAGGTGCGCCTCAACACCAACGAGTCGCCCTATCCACCTCCGCCCGAATGGATCGGCGACGTCGTCGCCGAGGTCGAGCGCCTCGCGTTCCACCGCTATCCCGACCGTGAGGCCACCGACCTGCGGGCCGCGATCGCGGCCACCCACGGCGTCGGCCCCGAACAGGTCTTCGTGGCCAACGGCAGCAACGAGGTGCTGCAGACCTTGTTCCTCACGTATGCCGGACCCGGGCGCGCCGCCGCGGTGTTCGAGCCGACCTACGCCATGCACGCCCAGATCGGGCACCTCACGTCGACCGAGGTCGCGGTGGGCGAGCGCGCCCCCGACTTCCTCCTCGATCTCACCGAAGTCAAGCGAGTACTCGACGAGTCGTCACCCTCACTGACCTTCGTGTGCTCGCCCAACAATCCGACGGGACGGGCCGAGTCGCGGGCGGCCGTCGACGAGGTGCTCGAGCTCGCTCCCGGCCTGGTGATCGTTGACGAGGCCTATGGACAGTTCTCGTCGTGGACGGCCCTCGATCTCGTCGACGATGATCGTCCGTTGGTGGTGACCAGGACCTACTCCAAGACGTGGTCGATGGCCGGATCGCGCCTGGGCTACCTCGTCGGATCGGCGGAGGTGGTGTCGGCGCTGTGGGCGCGAGCTCTGCCCTATCACCTCGATGTCCTGAAGCAGCGGGCCGGCGTTCTGGCCCTGCGCTACTCCGACGAGATGGAGGGCCGTATCGGATCGCTGGTGGCCGAACGCGAACGCATCGCCGCGGGCCTCTCAGCCCTGGCCGTCGAGCACTGGCCGAGCGACGCCAACTTCGTACTGTTCCGCCCGCTGCACCGCAGCGGCGACGAGGTCTGGCAGGCGCTGGTCGATCGGTCGGTGTTGGTGCGCAACTGCGGATCGTGGCCCCGACTCGACAATTGCCTTCGGGTCACCGTCGGCACGCCGAGTGAAAACGACCGCTTCCTGGCGGCCCTGGCTGAGGTGGTGGCGTGACCGACATGGTGCAACAGGACCGCAAGGTCGCCCGCTCGCGCCGCACGGCCGAGACGACGATCGAGGTGACCCTCGGGCTTGACAGTGACAGCGGCGGCCAGGCCAGTGTCGACACGGGATTGCCGTTCTTCGACCACATGGTCAGCCAGTTGGGCAAGCACGGCGGCTTCGATCTCACCGTCAAGGCCATCGGCGATCTCCAGGTCGATACCCACCACACCGTCGAGGACGTCGCCATCGTCCTCGGCGAGGCGTTGCGTGCGGCCCTCGGCGACAAAGCCGGCGTTCGCCGATTCGCTTCGATCCTGCTGCCTCTCGACGAGGCCCTCGTCGAAGTTGCCCTCGACCTCTCGGGCCGCCCGTTCGTGGTCTACGAATGCGAATTCCCCGGGCCGTTCGACCCCGTCCCGCTGGGCACGCCACCCTTCGACCCCCAGCTGGGCGAGCACTTCTGGCAGTCGTTCGCCACCGCCGCCGGCATCACCTTGCACGTGCGTCTGCGAGCCGGTCGCAACACCCACCACATTCTCGAAGCCGTGTTCAAGGCCGTCGCTCGCTGCCTACGTGACGCCGTCCGAGTCGAGGGATCGGGCGTGCCCTCGACCAAGGGTTCGCTGTAGCGGGGTGTTGGCCGTCCTCGATTACGGGATCGGGAATCTCCACTCCGCGCAGAAAGCACTGCAACACGTCGGTGCCGACGCCCGCCTGGTGACCACGGCGGCCGAGGCCGAAGGGGCCATCGGCGTCGTCTTGCCGGGCGTCGGCGCCTTCGGCGCATGCATGGAGGCGTTGCGGTCGTCCGGCCTCGACGAGGTCGCACGGGCCGCAATCCATGCCGGCACGCCCTTCCTCGGGATCTGCGTGGGCATGCAGCTGCTCTACGAAGGCTCTGACGAAGACCCGGCGGCCACCGGCCTCGGCGTCATGCCCGGCCGGCTGCGCAAGCTCCCGGAAACGGTGAAGCGCCCGCAGATGCAGTGGAACGTGCTCGACCTCGACCGCAGCGACGACCCGCTCGTTCGCGACCTCGGCGCGGAGCCTTGGGTCTACTTCGTCCACTCGTTCGCCGCCGCTCCGTCGGAAGACACCGTTGCCACCTGCGATTACGGGGGACCGGTCGTGGCCGTCGAACGCCGCGACAACGTGTGGGCCGTCCAGTTCCACCCGGAGAAATCCGGCCCCGTCGGGCTGCAGATCCTCCGCAACTTCGTGAGCATCACCGAATCGCCGTGATCGAGCTCTATCCGGCCATCGACCTGCGCGGGGGTCGCTGCGTTCGCCTCTATCAAGGGGACTTCGACCAGGAGACGGTCTATGGCGACGATCCCGTCGCCCAGGCCGAGAGGTTTGCAGCCGCAGGCGTGTCGTGGATCCACGTCGTCGATCTCGACGCTTCGCGCGGTCAGGGATCGAACCGCGACGTCGTCGAAGCCATCGCCGCGGCTGTCCATCCGATCCCGGTGCAGACCGGCGGCGGGGTGCGCGACGGCGGTTTGCTGGCGAGCGGCATCTCCCGGGTGGTCTTGGGCAGCTTGGCCGTGGCCGACCCCAGAGCGGTGGCCGCGCTGATCGCCCAGCACCCCGGGGGCATTGCCATCGGCCTCGACCACTGGGACGGCGAGATCCGCACACGAGGATGGGAAGAGCGCAGCGGTGTCCAACTCCTCGACGCCGTCGCCTGGCCCGAGTTCGCCGGCGCCGCCAGCTTCGTCGTGACCAACATCGCCCGAGACGCCACCCTGGCCGGGCCCGACATCGACGGCCTTGCGGCGGTTGCGGCGGCGACGTCGACCCCGGTCATCGCCTCTGGCGGTGTCGGCGACCTCGATCACCTCCGCGCCCTCGATGACGGCGTCGGTGTGGCCGGTGTGATCGTGGGCAAGGCGCTGTACGAAGGCCGCTTCACCATCGAGGAAGCCCTCGCTACGTGCGGAACGGTATAACGAGCGCATGCAGTCCGTGAGGGTCATTCCCTGCCTCGACGTCGCCGCCGGTCGGGTCGTCAAGGGCGTCAAGTTCGTCGACTTGCGAGAGGCTGGCGACCCTGCGCTCCTGGCCGCCGGCTACGACGAACAGGGGGCCGACGAGGTCGTCTTCCTCGACATCACGGCTTCGTCCGACCAGCGCGACACCATGATCGACGTCGTGCGGCGGACGGCCGAGCAGATCTACATCCCGCTCACGGTCGGGGGCGGCGTGCGCACGGTGGCCGACGCCCGCCGCTTGCTGCGCGCCGGTGCGGACAAGGTCGGGGTCAACACCGCGGCGCTCGAGCGCCCCGAGGTCATCAGCGAGATTGCCTCCGAGCTCGGGGCCCAGTGCGTCGTCGTCGCCATCGATGCCCGCCGGGTCCCCGAGGAGGACCGTTTCGAAGTGCACACCCATGGTGGGCGGCGGCCGACCGGGGTGGATGCGCTGGAGTGGGCGGCGAAGGTGGAGGCGCTGGGGGCGGGGGAGATCCTGCTCACGTCCATGGACCGCGACGGCACACGCGACGGCTACGACCTCGACCTGACCCGGCGGGTCGTCGACGCGTGTCGCATTCCGGTCATCGCCAGTGGGGGAGTGGGCACGCTCGACCACCTCGTCGAGGGCGCCAGAGATGGTCGCGCCGACGCCGTGCTGGCGGCCTCGATCTTCCACTTCGGCGAATACACGATCGGCGAGGCCAAGGAGCAGATGGCGGCCGCAGGCTTGGTGGTTCGACCGGTCCCGACGAGGGATCGACCCCGGCCGTGAGCGACGGCGAGCCAGCCCGCGTTCAGGACGAGCCAGCCCGCGTTCAGGACGAGCTAGCCCGCGTTCAGGACGAGCTAGCGCGAAGTCAGCACGAATTGCAGCGCAGTCAGGATGAGTTCGAACGCTTCGGCTCGGTGGCCAGTCACGATCTGGCCCAACCGCTGCAGGTCGCTTTCGGGTACCTCGAGATGGTGCGCTCGGAGTTCGGGGACTCCGTCGATCCGCTGGCTGCTCAATGGCTGGGGGCGGCCTCGAACTCCCTCGAGAAGATGCGGCGACTCGTGCAAGAGGTCGTGGTGTTCGCCCGTACGGGCAAGACGGAGTTGGTGAAGTCCACCGTCGACCTCCGCCTCGCCACCGAACTCGCCGTCGGCGCCACCGCCACCCTCATCGAGGAGCGAGCGGCGACGATCGAGATCCGCGACCTTCCGTCGGTCGGCGGGAACGAACACGAGCTCTCGCTCGTGCTCCAGCACCTCGTCGCCAACGCCGTGCGCTACGTGCCCGACGGTGTGTCACCTCACGTCCGGGTCTCGGCGGAGGACGCCGAGGGCGGCGTCATCGTCGACGTTGCCGACAACGGGGCGGGCATCCCCGAGGAACTGCGAGAGCGGGTGTTCGACACGTTCCAGCGGGCGTGCAAGACCGAGCACTCGGGCAATGGATTGGGCCTGGCCACCTGTCGCCGGGTCGTGATCCGCCACGGCGGCCACATCTGGGTCGAGGCATCAGAGCTTGGTGGCGCCCGATTTCGATTCTTCGTACCCACCGACCTCCCCTAACCTCAGGGGGTGACCGACGGGGGCAAACAGCCGATCCGCATGCTGGCGGATCGCCTCCTCGTCCAGATCCCGACCGGCGAGGGCGAGCGCACGACGAAGGCGGGCCTGCTCATCCCTGCGACCGCTCAGGTGAGCAAGCGACTGGCTTGGGCCGAGGTCGTCGCTGTCGGGTCCCACGTGCGGGGCATCGAAGTGTCGGACCTCGTGCTCTTCAACCCCGAGGACCGCTACGAGGTGGAAGTCAGGGGCGAGGACTACCTCATCCTGCGCGAGCGTGACATTCACGCGGTGGCCTCGGAACGCATCGAAGGTGGCACGGGACTGTACTTGTAGGCTGGACCCGTGCCGGTTGCCTCTCCCATCTCCGCCCGCGAGTCCGATCTTGCCAATGTGACCTTCAATGCCGAGGGCCTCGTCCCTGCCATCGTGCAGGAGGAGGGCACCGGGCATGTGCTGATGATGGCGTGGATGAATGCC
>JBKJLU010000024.1:0-4546 GCA_046596815.1 Acidimicrobiales bacterium
GTCCCGACGCCGTGCTCACCCTCCAATCCCGAGTCGGAAACGCCGCGGTCGTTTCGCTCCTCCGACCGATGACCGCCCGACGCGCCTCGTCACTCGTCCAACGCCGTGTGGTGATGGCCAAGCGCCGCGTTGGCGCCAACGCTCGACCGGCGCCCATCGCCCAGCGCGCCCCCACGGCAACGGTCGACGCTCCGGCCAAGGGCCCGACCGAAGCCGAGGACGTCGACACCTCCGAGTTCACGGATGATCCGAAAGCCGCGGCAGCCAAGCTGGCGGCGGACCCCACGCCCACGCGCCCGATTCCTCCACCGCCGTCGTTGCCGGCGCCCGTGGCCAAGCCCCCGGTCCTGAAGAAGGCGGGCGGACCGACGAAGTTCGCCCCTCTGGCCCCCAAGGCATCCGGCCCGCCGAAGAAATCGGGCGCCAAGCCGACGCGCCCGCCGGTGGCCGGCGAGGTCGTGAAGAAGCCCGCTCCGGCGCTGCCTCCGACGTACCGGTACTCGCCGGGCGCGGCGGTACCTCCGCCTCCGGCACCGCCGACCAAGATGGCCCCCGGAAGCGATCCGGCGTTCAAGAAGGTGATGGCGGCCGCCAAGAAGACGGTGAAGGCAACCAAGAAGCATCCGACGGGAAAGCAGCAGAGCGACGTGGCGATGGCCGCCGCCAAGTCTCCGCAGAACGAGCAACAGGCATCCGCCGAAGCCATGCGGACGGGCCAGTTGGAGGTGACGGCGAAGCCGAAGGCCTTCAACGAAGCGGCCTTCATCGATGCGGTGATGGTCGAGATCGAAAAGACCAAGCCGAAGAATCTTCAGGAGTCCGACCAGGTCGACAACAAGGCCGAACAGGCCAAGGGGGCCATCGGCAAACAGGTCGGCGTCCACAAGGAGGCGGCGGCCGGCACGGTGGAGGCGGAGGCGCAACAGCCGCCGAAACTCTCCGACGGGGAAAAGCGACAAGAGCAGCCACTCCCCGCGCTGCAGGTCGACAAGCCGGGCGGCGTGGGGGCGTCGTCGGCCATGCCGGCGCCCGTGCCCAACGCCCAGGTCGACTTCCGCCATGGTCCAACCTCGGTCGACAAGGAGATGGCCGACGCCGACATCACCGACAAGCAACTCGCCGACTCGAACGAGCCCGAGTTCGAGGGAGCGCTCGAAGCGAAGAAGGAGAACGAGGAGCACGCCAAGAAGGCGCCGGCCGATCTTCGCAAGGCCGAGGCCGACATCCTCAAGAAGGCGACGGCCCAAACCGCCAACGCCGAGAAGACCGCAGTCTCCGGAGTTCAGACCACCATCGGCGGATCCACCGACGCCATCGGCACCTCGAAGAAGACCACTGTCGACAAGGACGAGGCCGAGCGCAAGAAGGTCGCCGACGGCATCAACGGGATCTTCACGAACACTCAAAAGGACGTCGCCAGCATCCTCACGGCGCTTGACACCACCGTGGACGACCTCTTCACGAAGGCGGAGAAGTCGATTCGGGAGGCCTTCACCTACGACTGGCAGATCCGGCTCGAGAACTACAAGGACGCCCGGTACTCCGGTATTCGCGGCAAGGGACGGTGGTTGCGCGACAAGTTCAAAGGGCTTCCTGCAAAGGCCAAGGAGCTCTTCGCCAAATCCCAGGCCATGTACGAATCGATGATGCGGAAGCTGGTCAAGCGCATCGCAAGCGTCGTCTCGGCCGAGCTGACCAAGGCGACGAACCGCATCAAGACGGGCCGCGAAGAGATCGTCACCTACGTCAAGGGACTCAAGGGCGAGCAGGCCAAATTCGGCGCCGAGGCGGCCAAGGACATCAGCGAGAAGTTCGACCAGCTCGATGCCGATGTCACCGAGAAGTTCGACGAGATGGCCAGCGCCGTCGCCAAGAAGTACTCCGAGTCACGCACCGCCATCGACGAAGAGCTCAAAGAGGCGTGGGATGCGGAGAAGGGCCTCATCGACAAGGCGATCGACAAGATCAAGGGCGTCTACAACGCCATCAAGGAACTGAAGGACCTCTTCTTCCGGGTCCTGAAGAAGATCTCCGACGTCATCGGCACGATCCTCGCCCACCCGATCAAGTTCCTGCAGAACTTCTTCAGTGCGGTGAAGGCGGGGATCACCCGCTTCAAGGACAACATCGTCGACCACATGAAGTCGGGCCTCATGGGCTGGCTGACCGGCAACCTCGGCCAGAAGGGCATCGACATCCCGGACTCGTTCGACCTGCCGAGCATGGGCAAGCTCGTGCTCTCGGTCTTCGGGTTGTCGTGGACCTTCCTCAAGGAGCGCTTGGCCAAGAAGGTCGGTATGGCTGGCATGGCCGCCATCGAGACGGGTGCATCGATCGTCGGGAAGCTCAAGGACGGCCCCATGGCCCTGTGGGAGATGGTGTCGGAGAAGTTCGGCGAGTTCGAGGATCTGGTCCTCGGCAAGATCAAGGACTTCATCCAGAACAAGATCGTCATCGCCGGCATCTCGTTCCTGGTCTCGATGCTGAACCCGGCCTCAGCGTTCATCAAGGCCTGCAAGATGATCTACGACGTCGTCAGCTTCATCATCGACAAGGGCAAGCAGATCGGCGAGTTCGTCGAATCGATCATCGACGCCGCCGGCGACATCGCCAGAGGCGGAGGGGGCGGGGTACCGGAGAAGATCGAAGGGGTCCTCGCGAAGGCCCTGCCGCTGGCCATCGGATTCTGCGCCTCGCTGCTGAGCCTCGGAGGGATCGGCGACAAGGTCCGCGAAATCATCGAGAAGGTCCGCAAGCCGATCTTCTCGGCCGTCGATCGCGTCCTCGACTTCGTGGTCAAGACGACCAAGCCGATCTGGGGTCCGGCCAAGCGGCTCTTCGAGAAAGGCACCAAGAAGGGTAAGGAGCTCTACGCCGCCGGCAAGGCGAAGGTGAAGGCCGGGGTCGACAAGGTGAAGGGCGGCGCCAAGAAGGCGGCGACGTGGGTCAAGTCGAAGCTGTTGCCCCAACAGGTAGGACTGGCCATGAAGGGCGCCGCCCACACCCTCAAGGCCAAGCCGGTCGGTGAGCGGTACCAGCTCTGGATGGCATCCCGAGAGGACATCTTGTCGCGGAAGCTCCGTGGCGCCATCGACAGCCTGAAGGACCGCCTCACGTCGGAGGCACCGCCCGCCCAAGCCCGCACGAAACACCAGATCTCGCAGCTGGAGGAGATCACTGCCATCGCCGTCCGGCTGGAGAAGGCGGCGGGCGCCGCCGGCAAGAAAGCAGTCTCGGCCAGCGGGGCGCCCCCCGGCTTCGAGTTCGAGATGAAGAAGCTGGCCGAGCGCATCGCCGGCTATGGCCAGGCCAACGGCGTCAGCGACATCACCACGGCGGCGGAGGGCACCGAGGTCGACCTCCGCCTCCTCGCCAGCTTCGGCCTTCCGGTGCAGAACTACCTTCAGGCCCAGCAGGTCGCCGATCGATTCGGCGCAGCCATCGACATCCGCCCGACGAACAAGCAGGCCGGTGCGCTGTACGCACAGCACGCCAACCCGAAGTCCGAGGATTTCAAGCAGAAGACCCTCGACGACGACGACGCCCTGATCGGCAACACCGCCGCTTTCACCGGCAAGGTCGCCTGGTTCCTCCCGCAACGGCCGCCGAAGACCAAGCCCGAGGAAATGGCCGACGCCACCTACAAGAGGATGTGGTTGCGCTGGCGGGAACGGCGCAACGAGTACTACGCCAACGAGTCCAAGATGCGCAAGAAGCTCAGGGCCGGCCAGATCTCGTTGATTCCCGTCGGTTCGGCCGGGGGCGTCCTCCTCGATGCTCTGAGTGGCGTGGCCTACACAGGCGACCACGACATCTTCGAGGTGCACGGAGACGCGCCCGCGGTCATCAACGCCCTCAAGGCTCCACCTTTTCGGGTGCAACACGGGGCCCACGTCGACTGGCCGAGCCTTCCGAAGGTCCTCGAGAAGGGCGGCCTCGACGACACCGAGCGGGCGATCTTCGACCGCATCGTCAAGTCGCACCTCCCCGGCGGAAAAGCGTTACTCCG
This sequence comes from Acidimicrobiales bacterium, assembly GCA_046596815.1. GTDB lineage: Bacteria > Actinomycetota > Acidimicrobiia > Acidimicrobiales > CADCTF01 > DATLED01. The sequence goes on from JBKJLU010000024.1 coordinate 4,010, forward strand.
GGTGAACCCCAATGCGGCGCCCACGACCGCCAACACCCGGGCCGTCGGCCTCCCTGTCGCCAAGTCCTCGGCCGACGTCGAAGTCGTCGACGTCGGCGGACCCACCACCGGCTTCGCCGCCCTCGAGGCGACCGAGAAGCGGCTCGAGGCCGAAGCCAAGGCCCGCCTCGGCGCTTGAGTGGGCGTTACTCCAGGAGGCGGCGTACCTGTTCCTTGGCCGCATCGAGGCCGGCCACGTTGCGTTCGAGCGCCCCGCCGGCAAGGACGGCGTCGGTGGCGGCTTGGGCGAGATCATCGTCGTCAAAGAAGTCGACCAGGCGAGCTTCGACCTCGGTGACGATGCGCACGACCTCGGCCGCCCGCACCCGCCACCATCCCATCGACTTGTCGCCTTCGGGACCGGTCATGAAAGGTGACCTGAGGACGCGAGTGACTCGGCCATGCATCGCCCTCATCATTCATGTCTCACCCCTGTCGTACGGTGAACACGTGGGTGGAAACGGCTTCCGAGCGACAGACGAGACGGTGAGCGAGCGG
>JBKJLU010000101.1:0-4022 GCA_046596815.1 Acidimicrobiales bacterium
CACGCTGGTGATCAGGGGCATGTCGTGTTCGATGATGAGCATGGAGCAACCGGTTTCGCGCTGAATCCGCTTGAGCAACGGCCCGAGGGCCTCGGTCTCCCGCTGGGCGATGCCCGAGGAGGGCTCGTCGAGGATCAGTACCGATGGGTCGTGGGCGATGGCCATGGCCAGGTCGACGATGCGCCGCGAGCCGGTGGAGAGTTCGGCCACGAACTTGTCGCGGTAGGCGCCGAGGTTCATCAGTTCGATGAGGTCCTCGACCGTCCAGGCGACGTCTTCCTCGACTTCCTGGACGGCGGGCAGGTTGAGGACAGCGGCAAGGTGATCCCGCACCTCGATGTGGCGTTCGAGGCCGATGGCGATGTTCTCGGCCACGGTCAGCGACGGGAAGATCCGCGCGTCCTGGAACGAGCGGCCGAGGCCGAAGGCGGCGCGCCTATCGGCGCCCCATCCGGTGACGTCCTCGCCCTTGAGGGAGATGCGACCGCCGTCGAGGGACAGCAACCCGGAGATCAAATCGAAGATGGTCGTCTTGCCCGCGCCGTTCGGGCCGATCAGACCGAGGATCTCGCCATGGGCCAGCGCGAAGCTGACGTCGTCGGTGGCGGTGATGCCGCCGAAGCGCTTCACCAGGTTCGACACTTCGAGGATCGGGGGTTTCGTGCGGTCGGGGCCGATGTCGCCAGCCGTCACGATGGCGGTGCCGAGCGACTTCTGCGGCTTCCCGCCCTCGCCCTCGACCGAGCTGGCGCCCTGGAGGAACACCGAGCGCAGGATGTCGCCGCGCTCGAGCAGTTCGGCCGTGGGCCCGGAGAACCGGACCTCGCCCTTCTCCATGAAGTAGGCGCGGGTAGCGATGGTGAGGGCGACGTTGACCGACTGCTCGACCAAAATGATCGTGCAGCCCTGGGAGTGGATCTTGCGGACGATGTTGAGCAGCTGTTCGACGATCGTCGGCGCCAGTCCGAGCGACAACTCGTCGATGATGAGCAGCTTCGGCTTGGCCACGAACGCCATGCCGAGGGCCAGTTGCTGCTGCTCGCCACCGGACATGTTTCCGGCCATCTGGTCGTAGCGTTCACGCAGACGCGGGAAGAGGTCGAGCACCTCGTCGATTCGTCGCTGGACCTCTTTCGGGTCCTCGTCGGCGTAGAGCCAGGTGCCCGCCTTGAAGTGCTCGGCGACGGTGAGGGTCGGGAAGACCGCGTCGCCACCGGGCACCTGCACGATGCCCGCACGCGCCGCCTGCACGGCGTCGGAGTGGGTGATGTCGCGGCCGTCGAAGAAGATGGCGCCGCCGATGGGATCGACGAGTCCACAGATGGCCTTGAGCAGGGTCGACTTGCCGGCGCCGTTGGTGCCGAGCAAGGCGATGATCTCTCCCTCCTTCACCTCCATGTCGACACCGAAGAGGATCTGGACGGTGTCGTAGGCGACGTCGACGCCCTTGCACACCAGGAGCGGACGATCGACGCCCGACGCCATCTCCTCCCGGATGCGGACGGCGGTCGCCAGCGTCGACGAGGCCTGCTCGACGTCGCGACGGACGAACTTGGAGGCGGTCGCACCGACGGCACCAGCAATGGCGACGATGATCGACAGCAGGATCAGCAACACCCGGTACGACACGTTCTCACCCAGGCCAGACAGGAAGATCGTGTAGAAGAGCCCGCCGGCGCCGTACCAGAGGATGCCCCAGGCGTACGACTGTGAACGCACCCTCGGCGGGGCCACCAGGCCGAGCAGCGAGAAATAGGCCGGCTGGTAGGCACCGAGGCCGATGTTGAGCAGGAACGTGGCGATCAAGCCGAAGATGGCGACCGGCGAGATGGCCAGCAGCGTGCAGCCGCCGGCGAAGGCCACGAACGACAGGCCGGTGATGGTGGCGAGCTTGGGAAGGGTCTCGGGCGTGCTGGCGCGATTGGCCAGACGAGCACCGATGCCGAGTCCGAGGATGATGCCGGCGCCGCCCACGAACTGGACGAAGCCACGACCGACGGGGCCGTACTTGAACACGTCCTCGAAGAAGAGCGAGGTGATGTTGCCGATCTGGAAGGCCCCGACACCGAGCAGGAAGGCGCCGAACCAGAACCGCTTGAGCGTCCGCGACGACGCCAGCTGGCGGCGGCCCTCGGAGAAGCCGACGGCTTCTTCGTCGGCCAGCGCGGCGGCCAGGTCGGCATCGACGGACTCACCCCGGTTCGGTTCGCGCAGCTTTACTGCGGCCAGGAGGAGCAGCGCCGTGGGAACGGCGAGGATGAAGAACGACGCCTGCCAGGCGATGGCGGCGGCGATGACCCCGGCCACGGGCCCGGCGACGTTGCCGAGGGCGTTGGCCGAGCGGTGCACGCCGAAGACCCGGGGCTGGGCCTCGCGGGAGTAGTAGTCGCTCAACAGGCTGGGGTGGACGACCTCGTTGATGATGCGCCCGAGACCGGCGCCGAGGCGCACGATGAAGAGCAGCGCCACGGCCGGGACGATGCCCGTCAGGACGGCGCAGATGCCCCACAGGCCGGCGGCGATGACCGAGAGTCGCACCCGGTTGAAGCGGTCGGCGATGACGCCCATGGGCAGAGACAACAGCAGTGTCGCCAGCCCGGCGAGGCCGGCGACCTGCTGAATGCCGGCATCACTGAGGTTGAACGCGTCCCGGATCTCGGAAATGACGGCGGCGAAGGCGACTCGGTCGAACTCGTCGACGAAGTTGAGCCCGAACAGCACGAACAGCGGCAGCCCGGGGGCCCCACCGGTGAGGTTCTTGAACCCCTTCTTCTCGGTGGGCGGACCCTGCTTCAGCTCTTCGGCATCAGCGTCGGCTACGGCGGTCATTGGCGGGCCTCTCGGGCTCGGGCGAGCCGTCGGCGTCCGCCACCGGCCCTGGGGGGTTCGTCGTCGGAGGAATCGCCGCCCCCGACCGATACCGCCTCGAGATCGCGGCCGGCGGACGAGCGCAGATGATCGTGGTTGGCCGCGTCGGCCAGCGCCAGGACGACGCCGCAGGTGGGGCAGGTCACCGTCGGACCTGTGACCCGATCGAACGACTCCGACTCCTCGACGTGGTGCTCGGCGTCGCTGATGACGTCTTGCTGGTCGGCGCCGGTCTCGATGCGACGGTCGGCGACGAGCGACGGCACCAGGATGTCGTGGCGGTTGGCCACCCACAGCAGAAAGCTGTCTCGGAGGCGGTAGAGGCCCTCGGCCAGTCCACCCGGCAGGAAGAGGAGCACCAGCACGAGACCGGGTCCGGTCACGAGGAGAGAGATGCCCTCGAGATAGGTCTCGCCATAGGTCTGCACCCCGCCGATGAGCAACGTGCCGATCACGGCGCCGGGCAGTGAGGTGAGTCCGCCGATCACCGTGGCCGTGAAGATGAAGACGCTGTTGCCGATGCCGTAGGTCGAGGCGTCGATGGCCCCGAGGTGATACGACAGCAGTACGCCGGCGCCGGAGGCGAACCCACCGGAGATGGCAAAGGCGGCCAGCCGGTTACGGGCCAGGTTGATGGCGTAGGCCGGAGCCGCCCGCTGGTTGTCACGGATGGCGATGAGGATGCGTCCGGCGCGGTTGCGTCGATACGACTTGGCCGCAGCCAGCGCCAGCATCAGGAAGACCAGGCAGAAGTAGTAATACTTCGCGTCGGCTTCGAGGACGAAGTCGGGCCCGAACCACTTGAAATCGGTGGCCGTCGACATGTCGATGCGCTGCCAGAGCACGAAGCGTTCGATGCGGTTCCCGCTCTTCGGAAGGATGGCTTGGCCGACGAAGTAGGCGTCGTTCAGAATGAACCCGGCGACCGTTCCAGCGAAGGCCAGCGTCGTGACGGCCAAGTACAACCCCTGCACCCGGATGGCCGGAAGCCCGACCAGGATCGACACTCCGGCCCCCGCGATCACGCCCAGGAAGAGGGCGGCGAACACGTCGATGTTGTGATTGGCCGCCAGTCCACCACCGATAGCGGCGCCGATGCCGACGAGGCCGAACTGCCCGAGGCTGATCTGCCCGGCCCAGCCGGTGAGGATCAC
>JBKJLU010000103.1:0-7405 GCA_046596815.1 Acidimicrobiales bacterium
GCCTTGGCGGCGATGAGCTTGCGCTCGCGACGGTGCTCGAGGATCTCGGGAACGCCGCCGGGGTGGTTGCGCACAGCGACCATGAGACCGGCGGCGCCGAGCACCAGATCCCAGCCTCGGAAGCCCTCACCGAAGATGGGGATGAAGATGCGGGGGAACTCGGCGTAGGCGATGGCGGCCACGATGACGCCCGTGCGGCTTCCGAGGCCGCCGAGCACGACGATGACGACCAACAGCAGCGACAACTGGTAGGCGAACCCGCCGGCGTTGACGGTGCCGACGAGGGGCGCGTAGCCCGCGCCGGCGATGCCGGCGAAGGCGCCAGAGAGCACGAACGCCAACAGCTTGTGGCGGCCCACGTCGATGCCGAACGACGACGCCACCGGCTCGCTGGCCTTCACCGCCCGGAAGGCGCGACCGATGCGGGTGCGGGTGACATTGACGTCGACGAGCCACACGAGGATCAGCAGCAGCAACAAGATGCTGAGGTAGTCGGCCGAGAGTAGGAACGTGAACGAGCCGGCGATGGGCCGGGGCACCTCGATGCCAGACGAGCCGCCGGTAAGGCTACGCACCCGGAAGATCGACCGTTCCATGGCGTACGAGAACCCGATGGTCACGATGGCCAGGTAGAGCCCCCGCAATCGCAGGGAGGGAAACCCGACAACCAGGGCGACAGCTGCACCCAACGCCGCCGCCGCCGGTATGGCGAACAGATACGGCAGAGCGAAGCGGTCGGCACTGGTGAGTACGCCGGTGGTGAAGGCGCCGACGCCGACGAGGGCGAAGTGGCCGAGGGAGATCTGCCCGGCGTATCCCATCACCAGGTTCAACGCGAGCGCGGCGACGGCGTAACAGATTCCGACGCCGAGGATGCGCGACTCGACGCCGCCGAAGCGATCGGGCAACACCCGCCCGAGGAGAGGCGGCAGGATGATCGCCGCCGCGATCACCAACGGCAACCGGGCCTGTCGCGGCAGCCGGTTCATGCGATCGCCGGGGGCTTGGCGCCGAAGAGGCCGCCGGGGCGGGCCAGCAACACGACGAGGATGAGGCCGAACACCGACAGGATCGGGATGCCAGGCAGGCTGCTGGTGATGGTGGCCGACGTGACGAAGACCTTGAGCAGGCCGACCGCCAATCCGCCGACAAAAGCGCCGGGGAGGCTGGCCAACCCACCGACCAACGCCGCCGTCATGGCGTAGACGAAGAGCTCGCTGGCGAAGCCGGGACCGAACACGCCGATGCTCGGTTCGATCAGCAACACCGCAAGGGCGCTGATGGCGGCGCCGGCCCCCCAGGTGAAGGCCGACACCTTGGCCAGCGACGCCCCGACGAGACGAACGGCCGAAGGGTCGTCCGCGGCCGCCAGGACAGCGAGGCCGAAATCCGTCCGTTGCAGGAGCGCAGCCAGACCGAAGCCGATGGCCAGGGTGATGACCAGCGACAGGATCTGGGTGGGACTCACGTTGACGCCAGCCAGGGACACCCCTTGCCCGGCGATCGGACCGCGCACCGAGCGGGGGCTCTCGCCGAAGAGGACGAAGCCGAGTGAGAGGAGGAACAGCAACAGACCCACCGTGGCCACCGCCACGGAGATCCGGGTGCCGTCGGCCATCTTCCGCACGACGAGGCGTTCGAAGCCGAGACCGATGGCCGTGGCCACGAGCACGGCGCCGATGGCGCCGACGATCCACGGATAGCCCCGATCGGTGATGAGAAACCAGGCCACGAACAGGCCGATGGTGCCGATCTCCCCCTGGGCGAAGTTGAGGACGCGCGAGCCGCGGTAGACGAGGACGATGCCGACCGCCAACAAGCCGTAGATACCGCCCTCGATGAGGCCGAGGACGACGTTCTGGAGGCTCAGGAAACCCATCGGATTAGAAGTCGTCCTTCTTGCACAGCCCCGTGCTCCGCCAGTTCACTGCACCCGACGGTGATCGGTAGGTCTCCATCGTGTTCACCAACCCGAGGCTGCCGTCGTGCTTTCCTCCGGAAAAGTCGAGTGCGCAGGTCGGCGCCGTCGTCGCCTTGTACCCGTTGACGAGCACGCCGGCGAGGTGGTTTCGGGTGCAGCCTGATCCGCAGGCCTTGAGGAGCCCGACGAGACGCTTCTGCTCGACCCAGTTGAGCCACAGGAGGTCACCGGCGGCGCCGCCGATGTCGGTGTTCGGGCGGTACTTGGCGTACTGGCGCTCGAACTCCTTCATGTCGTCGGCGTAGGCGGCGAAGGAGCCGGAGTAGTCGCCCTTGCTGTACCCGGGCCAGGTGGCCAGGCCGACGAGCGGCGGGTTGAGGGCGTCGTTGCCGAGGGTCTGGGAGGTCAGGTTGAACGGAAACGCCAGCCAGATCGGGCTGAAGTTCTGCTGCTTGGCCTGCAGGACCATCTGCGAAAGCGCCAGCGTGTTCTCCCACCCGAAGACGACCTCGGCCCCGGCGTTCTTCAACTCGAGCAGGGCCTGCTGGTAGGCCCCTTGGTTCTTTTCCACCGGAACGGACTTCACGATGTTGAGGCCGTTGGCTGTGCCCTGCCGTTTGAAGGCCTCGAACCCGGGCTGCCAGAACTCGCTGTTGCGGTAGAGAACACCGATCTTCTTGTCCTTGAACTTGGCGGTTGCCAACTGGCCGAAGGCCTCGCCGACCCGTTCGACGGTGGGCTGGGTCGTGTAGCTGTACTGCTTGCCCTCGGAGCCCTTCACCGTGGCGATGTGATGGAAGTACAACTCCTTGTTGGCCTCGGCCCAGTTGCGCACCGAGGGGATCTGGTCGAACCCGATGCCCCCGAGGATCATGAAGGGGTTCTTGGCCTTGCAGAGGTCGGCGGCCTCGACCGCCGTCTTCGGGTCGTAGTTGTCGTTCTCGTAGGTCGCCGTGATCTTGCGACCGAAGACGCCGCCGGCGTCGTTGACGGCCGAGTAATAGACGTTGAAGTCATCGCTGGTGGCGTTGAACGCGGGGCCGAACGTCAGCGCCGCGTGGGCACAGATCTTGATATCGGTGGCCGTGATACCCCGTGTGTTCGATGCGCCGGAGAAGAGGTCGGGGTCGCCAGGCACGTCGGCCGGCGCCGTCGCCCCACCGGGGTTGACCGGCGTACCGCTGGCGGGAGCCGCAGCGTCGCCGCTCGGCGTGCCGGCGGTGGGAGCCGCAGCGGTCGCCGACTTGGCCCCGGAGGTCTTGGGCGCACCCGGGGTGCCGGGAGCCGGCGATCCCGCAACCGGCGCCGCCTCGGCCGCGGGGGCAGCGGCGGCGTCGGCCGGCGCCGCGTCCACAGGGGCCAACTCGCCGGCAACGGTCGTCGACGTGACGCCGGCCGACAGCGTTCCCGAATCCGGCCGATTCGCGCCCGTGCAACCAGCCGTGGCCGTCGCGACCGCGACGATCAACGCCAAGGTCCGGAACCGTGCACCCATGTGCCACCCCCAACAGGCTTTGCCGAACAATCGTTAGGCAACGCTGCACGTTACCTTTGCGCCATCTCCTGCGCAAGGCACTGGCGATCGGCGTACGTCTTGGGTATCCTTCCGAACGATCGTTCGGCTCAGGAGTTCTCCCGATGACCCGCCCCGCCATCAAAGTCATTCGACAGGACGTGGCCGAGCTCCTGCCCCCGCGTGCGCAAGCCGACGGCACACTGCGTCGGGTGCAGGAGACGGCGCTCGTCCTGTTCGCCGAGCGCGGCTATCACGGCGTCTCCATGCGCGAGTTGGCGGCGGCTGCTGGGATCCGGGCCAGTTCGATCTACGCCCATGTGGCCGGGAAGGAAGAGCTGCTCCTGCAGCTCCTGCTGATCGCCCACGACGAGCACCGCGACGGCATGCGGGCCGCAGCCCTCGACGCGTCCGGCGGCGACCCGGCCGAGCAGCTGGCGGCGGCGACCCGGGCCCATGTGCGAATGCACGCCACCTACCCGATGCTGGCGACGCTGGCCAACAACGAGTTGCGCTCGCTCAGTCCCGAAGCGCAGCAACGGGTACAGGCGGTCCGAGGCGACGCCGAGGGTCTCCTGCGCGACATCATCGACCGCGGGGTCCGTCTGGGCGAGTTCACCTGTCCCGACACCTGGTTGGCGATGGCGGCCATCGGCGCCATGGGCATCCGCGTCGCCTCGTGGTTCCGGCCCGGCCAGTCGCCCTACGAGGTCGAGGCCGTCTGCGACCGTTACGCCGAGTTCGCCCTGCGCATCGTGGGAAGCGACTGAGGATCAGCCCGACCGGGCGACCATCCAATCCAGGAGGTCGGTGGTGACCTCATCGCGGTTGGTCTCGTTGAGGAGCTCGTGGCGCCCGCCCGGATACGAGCGGAAGGTGACATCGAGCAGTCCCGCCTCTCGATAGTGGTCGGCGAGGGCCTGTCCTCCCACCTGGCCTCCGATCGGGTCGTCACCACCGTTGAGGATCAGAAGCGGCAGCCCCGCAGGCACCGTCGAATTATCCGGTCCGGTCGATACCGGAGGGGGTGTCGAGGGGGTCGCCGATGGCGGCGGTGCCTTCGACATCCCCGCCGACATCATCTCGAATCCACAGAGCGGATCGTCGATGTAGCGCTGCACCTCGACGGCATCGCGACTCAGCCAGTCGTAGGGCGTCGCCGCCGGCTCGAACGGCTCGTTCAAAGGACTGGTGCGGGCGGCACCGGGATGCCGCAACGTGGTGCCGGTGAGAATGGCTCCCTCGAGTTCGCCGCCCCACCGACGCAGGTAGCGCTGGCCGAGGAACGATCCCCAGCTGTGGCCCAGCAAGAGACGGGGCCGACCGGGATGTTCGCCGAAGGCCACCTCGCTCACCGCCCGCACGGCGTCGAGCACGCCGTCGGCTCCCCTCGGGCCGAGGTCGCCGAGGCCGCCGGCGGCTTGGCCCGTTCGGCCGTGGCCTCGGTGGTCGTCGGCGTAGACGGCGATGCCGGCGGCCGTGGCGGAGGCAGCAAAGCGCTCGTAGCGCAGTGCGTGCTCGGCCCAGCCGTGCAGCAGATGCAAGACGGCGCGCGGCTCGCCCGCCGGGAGCCAACGGAAGAAGGTGATGGCGATGCCGTCAGGGTCTTTGCACTCGAGATGGTCGATCTCACGACGTTATCCACCTGCGCAAGACTCTCCCCCATGACCGCAATCTCCGACCGAGCGTCACTCCCCCGATGGGATGTCAGCGACGTCTTTCCCGCCATCGGCTCACGCGAGTACGCGGCGGCACGCGAAGAACTCGGAGCCGAGATCACCCGATTAACGGCGCTCTACGACGCCCACGACGTCCGCGGGGGCGACGATCGGTCGGTCGATGACGCAACGGTCGCGGCCTTCGACGAGGTCGTGCGGGGCACCAACGAGATGTCCGAGCGGGTGCGGCTGCTCTCCGGCTATCTGTCCTCGTTCGTGACCACCAACGCCCGCGACGACCTGGCGCAGGGTGAGCTGTCGCAGTTGCAGGCCGAGCTCTCGCAGTTGGCTCGACTGCGCTCGCGCTTCGACGCCTGGGTCGCCGCACTCGGCGACGAGGCGCTCACGGCGTGGTCGACGGTCGCCGCCGACCACGCCTATCCGCTGCAACGCTCGACGCTTCGGGCGTCACACCAGATGAGCGAGGACGAGGAGGGGCTGCTGGCCGACCTCTCCCTCACGGGGAGCACGGCGTGGACGCGTCTCTACGGCACCTTCACCTCGCAGTTGGTCGTCCACGTAGACGGCGAGGCCATGCCGATGAGCCGGGCCCGGGGGCTGGCCTATGACGCCGATCCGTCCGTTCGCGAAGCCGCCTACCGAGCCGAGCTTGCGACCTGGGAGGCCAACGACGTGCCGATCATCGCCGCCCTCAACGCGGTGAAGGGTGAGGCGGCAACGGTCAACCGCCGGCGCGGGTGGGGCGACGACCTCGAGCCTGCACTCGTGGCCAACGGCGTCGATCGCGACACCCTCGACGCCATGCAGTCGGCGGTCGCCGATTCGCTGCCCGACTTCCGTCGCTACCTCAAGGCCAAGGCCCGCCTGCTCGGTCACGGCGACGGCGGCCTGCCGTTCTTCGATCTCTTCGCCCCCCTGGGTGACGGGGCCTCCCGGGAGTGGCACGAAGCGACCGACGCGGTGACGTCGACCTTCGCCGGCTATTCACCCCAACTCGAGTCGTTGGCCCGCCGCGCCGTCGACGAGCAGTGGATCGATGCCGAGCCGCGTGACGGCAAGCGCGACGGCGCCTTTTGCATGGGACTCACTGGCGACCGCTCGCTCGTGCTGTTGAACTTCGACGGATCGTTCCGGGCCGTGCAGACCCTGGCCCACGAACTGGGCCACGCCTATCACAACGTCACCCTGGCCGACCGGACGCCGCTGCAGCGCCAGCTGCCTATGGCGCTGGCCGAGACGGCCAGCATCTTCTGCGAGACCGTCATGGTCGAGTCCGGCTTGGCCACCGCCGACGAAGCGACGCGGCTGAACATCCTCGAGGTCGACCTACAAGGCAGTTGCCAGGTGGTCGTGGACATTCACAGCCGGTTCTTGTTCGAGCAGGCGCTGTGCGAGCGTCGGCGTGACCGGGCCGTATCGGTGGCCGAACTCTGTGAGCTCATGGCCGACGCTCAGCAACAGACCTACGGCGACGCGCTGTCGGTCAACCACCCGTACATGTGGGCGGCCAAGCCGCACTACTACGGCAGCGCTTTCTACAACTGGCCCTACACGTTCGGGCTGTTGTTCGGCATCGGCCTCTACGCCCGTTACCGCGAGGACCCCGAGCGTTTTCGCTCCGGTTACGACGATCTGCTGAGCTCGACCGGTCTCGGCACTGCCGCGGCCCTCGCCGCTCGCTTTGGCATCGACGTGGCCGACGAAGCCTTTTGGACGGCCAGTCTCGACGTGGTCCGCGCCCGCATCGACGAGTTCTGCCGCCTCACGTCGGCAAGCGGATAGGAGTTCTTAGGGCTGCGGCGCGATCGAGAGAATCACGGTGGTGAAATCGGTGTGGATATGGATCTTGGTGTCCTTGCCCTCGACGTCGCTGTCGCTGATCTCGCGCTCACGCACGATCAGCTTGTGGGTTTCGGAGTAAAAGGTCGTCAACTTGTAGGTCTTGGGTATCGGCTGGTCCATCGTCATGTTTCCGACGATGACCACGACGGGAATGGCCTGGCCGCCAACCGTGAGCGTTTCGGTGCGGTCGACGCGGAAGTCGGCCTTGCGGGTGGTGACCTTGCCGTCATCAGGGTCAGGCACGGACGTCATCGTCCACGACCAGGTCGCGCCAACCGTCAGCGGGACGGGCACGAAACGGGCGGGCGGATTCGGCGTGAACGTGGTCGGGTTACCGCTGTTGTTGATGCGCAGCAACGTGATGTCGGCGCTGGCCGCGCTGTGGCTGAGCACGTGTTCCAAGATGAACGATTGCCCGCTGTAAGTGGCCTTCTGGATGCGGCCCTGGGG
>JBKJLU010000272.1:0-3500 GCA_046596815.1 Acidimicrobiales bacterium
GGCCGCACGACCGTCGGGGGGTTCTCGGGGGAGGGGGACACGGTCACGATTCCCCCAAGCTTTACCTGGTCGGCCGCTAGCCTTCCGGCCATGACTGCGGCGGCGTCTGATCCCAGCTTCCTCGTGTTGCACGTGCTGCGTCTCAAGGGCTTTGCCGATACGTCGGTGGTCGCCACCCTGACCCAGCTCCCCGAGGAGGACGTCATCGAACTGCTGGAGAAGGTCGCGGTGGACGGACTCGCCTCTCGGCGCGACGGCCGCATCAGCGGTTGGGCCCTGACCGTCGCCGGACGGGCGACGCACGGAGAACTCGTCCGGACGGAGGTGGCGGCTGCGGGCGTGCACGAGGCCATCGACCAGGCCTACCGCCGCTTCCACGACGTCAACACCTTGCTCTTGACCGTCTGTACCGACTGGCAGCTCCGCGACGGCGCGCTGAACGATCATGGCGACGAGGCCTACGACGCGTCGGTCATCGCCCGGCTCGAGGCGGTCGACGCCCTCGTGCAGCCAGTGTGCTCTGACCTCGGCGCCGCCCTCGAACGCTTCGCGGACTACGGACCCCGGTTCCGCCACGCCCTCGCACGAGTGCAAGCCGGCGATCGCGACTGGTTCGCCAAGCCGATGATCGACTCATATCACACCGCCTGGTTCGAGCTCCACGAGGATCTCCTCGTCACCCTCGGCATCGAACGCTCGAAAGAAAGCAGCACCTCGTGACCGCAAGATTCGGATCGTTGCTCACTGCGATGGTCACCCCGTTCGACGGCGAAGGCCGCCTCGACGTCGATGGCGCCGTGACGCTGGCCCGTCACCTCGTGGCCCATGGCAACGACGGCCTGGTACTCGCCGGAACCACGGGTGAGAGCCCGGTGTTGACCGACTCCGAGAAGACCGAACTCTGGCGAACGGTGACCGAAGCGGTGACGGTGCCGGTCATTGCCGGCAGCGGCACGTACGACACCGCTCACTCCATCGAGTTGACCAAGGCGGCCGAGGCCTGTGGCGTGGCCGGCATCCTCGCCGTGTGTCCGTATTACAACCGTCCGTCGCAGGCGGGGATCGAGGCCCACTTCCGAGCGGTCGCCAGCGCCACCTCGCTTCCGGTGATGCTCTACGACATTCCCATCCGCACCGGTCGCAGGGTCAGTGGCGAGACCCTGCTTCGGCTCGTCACCGAGGTCGACAACATCGTCTCGGTCAAGGACGCAGGCAACGACGTCGTCGCGGCGGCGCGGTTGATTGCCACGGCCTCTGACGGGTTCGACCTCTACAGCGGCGACGACGTGCTGACGCTCCCGCTGCTGTCCGTCGGTGCGGTTGGCGCTGTGAGCGTGGCCGCCCACTGGGTCGGACCGCAGATCGCCGAGATGATCGCCGCGTTCCGGGCGGGCGACGTCGAACGGGCCCGCCGCATCAACGCGGACCTCCTCGATGCCGTCGCCTTCCAAACGTCGGACGAGACCCCGAACCCGGTGCCGGCGAAGGCCATGCTGCGGGCCCTCGGGTTGCCGGCGGGCGAGTGCCGACTTCCCCATGTCGAACCACCCGGCAGTGACCTCCAGGCGCAGGCCCGCAAGATCATCGACGAGCTCGGCCTCGCCGGTGCCTGATCCGGTACGCGTCACGTTCCTCGGCGGCCTTGGTGAGATCGGCCGCAACTGCGCCGTGCTCGAGGTCGATGGCCGACTCCTGATTCTCGACTGTGGCCTGATGTTCCCGGAGGAGACGATGCCGGGCGTCGATCTCGTCCTTCCCGACTTCACCTTCCTGCGGGAAAACGCCGATCGCATCGAGGGGTGCGTGCTCACCCACGGCCACGAGGACCACGTCGGTGCGTTGTCGTACCTGCTGCGCGACCTGTCGTTCCCGATCTACGGCTCGGCCCTGACCCTCGGCCTGGCCCGCAGTCGCATCGAGGAAGGCGGGCTGCTCAAGCGGACCGAACTCATCACGGTGGCCGACGGCGAGCGGCGGATGATCGGACCCTTCGACGTGGAGTTCATCCCGGTCACGCACTCGGTCCCCCACGCGTTCGCGCTGGCTTTCCACACGCCCCAGGGCGTGGTGTACCACACCGGTGACTGGAAGCTCGACCTCACCCCGGTCGATGGACGCGTCACGGATCTCGCTCGGCTCGGAGCCATCGCCAGTGGCGAAGGCGTGCGGTTGTTGCTCGGTGACTCGACGAACGCCGAGGAGGAGGGCTACACCGCCAGCGAGCGTTCGGTCGGAAAGGTTCTACGCAACTTGATGCGCGACGCCGAGGGCAAGCGGGTGATCATCGCCTGCTTCGCCAGTCACCTCCACCGCATCCAACAGGTCATCGACGCCGCCATTGCCAACGGACGCACGGTGGCTACGCTCGGCCGCTCGATGGGAAAGAACGTCGCGCTGGCGCGTTCGATGGGCCTGCTCCAGGTGCCCGACAGCGCGCTCGTCGACATCGAGAAGATCGGTGATCTCGATCCGGCCAAGGTCTGCGTCATCTCCACCGGATCCCAGGGCGAACCGATGTCCGCCCTCTCCCTCATGGCCGCCGGCGAGAGCCGGTGGCTCAAGGTCACCAGCAACGACGTCGTCATCCTCAGTTCCCACGCCATTCCCGGCAACGAGTCGTCGGTCGGGCGGGTGATCGACGGGCTGTGCCGCCTGGGCGCCGACGTCATCCACTCCGGCATCGCCGACGTCCACGAGAGCGGCCATGCCCAACGGGGCGAGATGCGCACGCTCTTCTCCATCGCCAAGCCCGAGTACTTCATCCCCGTGCACGGCGAGTTCCGCCATCTCGTGCACCACAGCCGAGTCGCCATGGAGATGGGGGTGCCGGCCGCCAACGTGCTGCTGGCCGAGGATGGCGACGTCATCGAACTCTCCGACAACGGCATCGATTTCGCCGGGCAGGTTCCGGCCGGGTATCTCTACGTCGATGGCATCGTCGGCGACGTCGGCCAGGGGGTGCTGCGTGACCGCCGGGTATTGGCGGAGGAAGGCGTCGTCGTTGTGATCGTCACCGTCGACGTGCAGAACCGCACCATCGTCACGGGCCCCGAGATCGTGACGCGGGGATGGGTCTACGCCCCCGAGGCCGAGGACCTGCTCGAAGAGGCGGCCGAGAAGGTGCGCGACTCGCTGAAGGAAGCGTTCGCCGAGGACGCCACTGACTTCGAGACGCTGCGCCGCCACGTCCGCCGCGCCGCCGGGTCGTTCGTGAACGAGCGCACCAAACGCAAGCCCATGATCGTCCCCGTCGTCATGGAGGTCTGACGGCGCTCGACGGCATCGAGGGCCGCGTCGCTCGGGCGGTCGAACTACGCGGTCCAGCCGAACAGGACCTCGCCAAGGGAGATCACTGCGATCCAGGCGACGAGGGCGCTGACGGGGACGAGCGGCGCCAGCTTGGGGCGCCGACGCTCACCATGCAGAAGGCGGAAGAGCACGACGGCGAGTGCCAGCCACACGGCGTAGAGCACGGCGACGCCCCACGGCGGCGCCACCAA
>JBKJLU010000297.1:0-5464 GCA_046596815.1 Acidimicrobiales bacterium
CCACCGGGATCTCGATCCCGATCATCTCGGCCGCCGTCCACCCGAAGAGTTCCTCGGCGGCACGGTTCCAGCTGATGACGCGGCCGTCCAGGTCGGTGGCGATGACGGCTGCCGGCACCGCATCGAGCACGAAGCGGGCGAGCTCCTCGGGCACCTCCGCATCATCCCACGGACGTCCATGAGGTAGGAAGGGGCCGACGCGCGTCGAAGTACTGGGAGCCATGTCGTCACGCCCCACCGAGCGTCCGAACTTCCTTGCCCTCGAAGAAGTCGCCGTCGCGCTCGACCTCTCGCTCGAGGCGGCCCGATCCCTGCTGCGGGCCGGGTATCTGACACCGGCCGAGACCGGCCCTGAGGGTCCGGTGTTCTCGCCGTCCGATGTCAAGGCGTTCCTGGCCCGCAATGCGGACAACGGATCGGGAAACCTCTTCCTGACCGAGCCCCCGGGCGCCGACGCCGGCGATCTGCTCGAGGCCCTCGACGGCCGTACCCTCGACATGGCCCATCGCGCCCACGACATCTTCGTGACGGTCTTTCCCGAGACCCGCCTGTGGGACGAGGAGGAGACGGAGCGCTTCCTGGATCAGGCCAAGAGCCGCTTCGAGGCGATCCTCGCCGTCGCCAGCCAGGGCGTCGAAGTCGACGAGGCGCTGACCAGCGACCTCGAGGAGGTCGGCGCCGCCGCTGCGTGGGCCGGCTCGCCGCTTCCGCAGCTGCTCGTCGTTCTGCGCATCAGCCGCGACCTCGTCGTACAGACCGCCATCGAGGTGGCCGAAGAGCGGGGCCGGCACTGGAGCCTTCCCTTGGCCCTGCTGTTGACGCGCGTCCTGCCCGCAATGGACCGCCTGACCGACTCGCTGGCCCAGGGGTATTGGGCGGCGGTGGTCGGTCGCGAGGCCGAACACACCCACCGCTACGAGCACGTCGTCGAGCTCTCGTCGGACGGCGTCTACGAGATCGATCTCGACGGCTGCATCCAGTACGCCAACCCGTCGCTGGCCGTGATCCTCGGCCGCCCCCCGGAAGAACTCGACGGCGCCCAGCTCACCGACGTGATCTCTCCCATGGACAGCGGCGGTCCCGTCGAGCCCTTGTTCAGCGAGCCGCGAGGCGGGGCCCGCCGCCTCGAGTTCGAGGTCTTCCGGCCGGATGGCGTCCGGCGGGTGCTCGAGATCCGGACCACGGCCCGTCAGCGCCACGGTCAGGCCGTCGGGTTCCAGGGCGTCGTGCGCGACGTCACGACCGCTCGCGACCTCGAAGCCGACAAGAACGAGTTCCTGGCCCTGATGACGTACGACCTCCGTCAGCCGCTGACGACGGTGCTCGGACTCGGTGCCACCCTCGAGGTCCACGCCCACGAGTTGGCGGCCGACCGCATCTCCGAGATGGGAGCCACCGTCCGATCCCAGGCCGAGCGCATCTCCCGGATGGCCGATGACCTCTATGACATCAGCCGACTCGAAGCCAAGTCGCTGCTGTTGAGCCTGCGACCCGTCGACCTGGCCCAGTCGGTCGAGGCTGCGCTGGCCACCGTTGAACTTGCGGCGACCGTGCACGTCGACATCCCACCAGGGCTCGAGGTCCTGGCCGACCCCCGCCGCCTCGAGCAGGTGATTGCCAACCTGGTCGAGAACGCCCTCGCCTACGGCGCGGCGCCAATCGAGATCCGCGCCTCCGTGGCCGGGAAGGACGGGCTGGTCGAACTGGCCGTCATCGACCACGGCACCGGCGTCCCCGACGCCATCGTGCCCAGCCTCTTCAACCGCGTCCGCTTGTTGGCCCGTCGTGACCGCGACCGCTCGCGCGGGACTGGCCTCGGCCTCTCCCTCGTCAAAGGGCTGATCGAGGCCATGGGTGGACGTGCCTGGTACGAGCAGGTGCCATCCGGCGGCGCCGACTTCCGCATCAGCCTTGCCGTGCCCCGACCGCGCATCTGACGAGAGACATCGGTCACAGACCGGGGTGGTCGTGACGACCGTCCGGTACCTTCTCCCGACGTGACCGCTCTCACGGATGCACCCGCCCAGGTTGCTGACGCCACCGCTCGACCGCTGCTCACGGCGACGGCCGTGCGCAAGACCTACCGCACCGGTGCCGAGGCGGTCGATGCCCTCAAGGGCGTCGACCTCGTGGTGCCGTCGGGCGAGTTCGTCGCGGTGATGGGCGCATCCGGTTCCGGCAAGACCACACTGCTGAACTGCCTCTCCGGACTCGACGACATCGACGAAGGCTCGGTCGTGATCAGCGGCGACGACATCCACAAGATGTCCGATGCCAAACGCACCAAGCACCGCGCGTCGACGATGGGCTTCATCTTTCAGGCGTTCAACCTGATCCCCGTGTTCACGTCGACCGAGAACGTCGAGCTCCCGCTGCTGCTCGCCGGGACGCCGGCCAAGGAGGCCCGCCAGTCCGCCATCGAAACGCTCGAGCGGGTCAATCTCGGGCATCGCCTCAATCACCGGCCGACCGAACTCTCGGGTGGAGAACAACAGCGCGTGACCATCGCCCGCGCGTTGGCGGGTCGTCCGCAGATCGTGTGGGCCGACGAGCCGACAGGAAATCTCGACTCGGAAACGGCGGCCCAGGTGATGGGTCTGCTCGACGAACTGCATCGCGACGGACTCACGTTGATCCTCGTCACCCACGACGAAGGCATCGGCGCCTCGGCGCAACGGCGGATCGCCATGCGTGACGGCGAGATCGTCCTCGACGAGCGCCTGCGCTGATGTCAGCTGCGGCGGATCGTTTCACCCGACCGTTGGGCATCGCCGCCGGTGCGCTGCTGGCCATCGGGTTGGTGGCCGTCGGCTTCCTGCCGCCGGGCGTCGTCGTCCTTTCGATCCCGTTCCTCGTCGTCGCCGTCCGCAAGCCGGTGCTGCGTCGGTTGGCCCTCCGCAACGCGTCCCGCCGCCCGCGCGAGACGGCCCTCATCCTGTTGGGGGCGCTGCTCGGTACGGCCATCATCACCGGGTCAGCGGCCGTCGGTGACACCTTGGGCGGATCGATCCGCCAGGGCGCGTTCGCCAGCCTCGGTCCCATCGACGAACTCGTCCGCACGTCCGGTCTCGAGAATCAGGACAAGCTGCTGGCCGCCGTCCAGTCGGCACCCAAGGACGAGATCGACGGCATCCTCCCCATCGTCACCGTCGGCGCCTCCGTCGCCCGGCCGGGAACGGATCCTCGGGCCGAACCCCAGGCGACGCTCATCGAAGTCGACTTCGCCGCCGCCCGCGCGTTCGGCAACGACCCGGAGTCCACCGGCATCGAAGGTGCGACCCCCGGCTCGGGCGAGGCCGTGCTCAGCAAGGACCTGGCCAGGACGCTCAACGCCGAGGTCGGCACGTCCGTCGACGCGTTCCTCTATGGCGCGCAGCGCTCGTACAAGGTCGTGCGCATCCTCGACCGCAAGGGCATCGCCGGCTTCCATCTCGGCTTCGGGAGCGCCGCGCCGAACCTCTTCGTGGCGCCCGGAACCATCGCCGAGTTGGTGGCCGCCAACCCGGCGACCGGTTCGCCTCCCTCGGCCTCCGTGGCCGTGTCCAACATCGGCGGTGTGGTCGACGGAGCCGATCGATCGGCTGCCGCCATCAAGGCCCTCGAGCCGGTGCTCGCCGCCGCCGGGCTGCAGGCCCAAACCGTGCCCGTGAAGAAAGATCTGCTCGATGGGGCCGAGGAACAGGGCAAGTCGTTCACCCAGCTGTTCACCTCGCTCGGCACGTTCAGCGCGCTGGCCGGGATCCTGCTGTTGATCTCGATCTTCATCATGCTGGCCGAAGAGCGCAAGACCGAGCTCGGCATGCTGCGGGCCGTCGGCCTCAAGCGGGCGGGCCTCGTCGGAACGTTCTCTCTCGAAGGATGGATGTACGCGCTCGGCGCCGCTGCGCTCGGCACGATTGCCGGCATCGGGGTCGGCCGCGCCATCGTCGCCGTGACCGCCGGCATCTTCGGAGGCGACGGAGACTTCGCCCTCGAACTCAACTACACCGTCACTCGCGAGAGCATCCAGCGGGGGTTCCTCGTCGGGTTCATCTTCTCGTTGCTGACCGTGCTGTCCACCTCGATCTGGGTGTCGCGCCTCAACGTGATCCGAGCCATCCGCGACCTGCCGGAGCCGACGGTGAAGACGAGCCGCTTCGTCGTCCGGGTGATCCGCCGCTGCCTGCAAGGGCTCGTCGCCGTGGCCGGCGTGGCCTTCACCCTCATCGGGTTGAGCCAGAAATCGCCGGCCCCGTTGCTGCTCGGTCCGCCGCTGGCCGCTCTCGGCATCGCCATGTTGGTGCGCCGCCGCCTCAACAAGCGGGCCGTCGATTCGGTGGCTGCCGTCCTGAGCCTGGTGTGGGCGACCATGTGCTTCGACCTCGTCCCTGAGGTGTTCACCAACCCCGACATCTCCCTGTTCGTCCTCGACGGCGTCGTCCTCACGGCGGCCGGGGTGTTGTTGGTCAGCCGCCACCAGCGGGCCATCGGCGGGGTGGTCCGCGCGGTCGGCGGTGGCAGCAAGTCGATGTCGTTGCGACTCGGTCTCGCCTACCCGCTGGCCAAGGGGTTTCGCACGTCGCTGATCCTGTCGACGTTCACGCTGGTGATGTACACCCTCATCTCCATCACCCTCTTCAGCTCCGTGTTCGCCGGACAGATCGACGACTTCACCGCGGATGTGTCGGGTGGATTCGACGGACAGGTGTTCTCCAACGCCTCGAACCCGGTGCCCATCGATGCCGTCACCTCCGAACCGGGCGTGACGTCGGTGGCGGCGTTGGCGACCGTGGGAGCTCAGTTCAACATCCCGTCGCGACCGAAGCCCGAGGGCGCCAACGAGTTCGAGTTCTGGCCGCTCGCCGGATACGACGCCGCCTTCGTCGACGGTGGCCCTCCCTCTCTTGGAGAGTTCCTGCCCGAGTTCGGCGACGAGACCGGCGCCTGGCGGGCCCTGCTCACCGACCCGACCCTGATCATCGTCGACGAGTTCTTCCTGCAGCAGGGGGGCGGGCCGCCGGAGGCTTCGATCGAACTGGGTGCAGCGGTCATCGTCCAGGATCCGGTCAGCGGGGTGACCAAGACGCTGCGCGTCGCTGCCCTCGCCGACAGCGGGTTCGGTCAGTCGACGTCGTACATGGGCCTCGAAGCGGTGCGCGAACTCGTCGGGACTCGGGCCGTGACCAACCTGCTGCGCTACAAGGTCGCACCCGAGGCCGATCCGCAGGAAGTGGCCGAGCGGCTCAAGGGCAAGTACGTCGCCAACGGCGTCAATGCCACCTCGTTTCGGAAGGCGGTCGGTGACGGCCTGGCCCAACAGCAACAGTTCTTTCGGCTGATGCAGGGGTATCTCTCCCTCGGCCTCATCGTCAGCGTCGCCGGCATCGGCGTGGTGATGGTGCGGGCGGTGCGCGAACGCCGTCGCGAAGTCGGCGTGCTTCGCGCCCTCGGCTTCGAGACCCGCCAGGTGCGTCGTGCCTTCGTG
>JBKJLU010000070.1:0-2733 GCA_046596815.1 Acidimicrobiales bacterium
CAACAAGATCCGTGGCACGTTCAAGTCCGTCGCCATCAAGGCCCCCGGCTTCGGCGAGCGCCGCAAGGCCCAGCTTCAGGACCTCGCCATCCTCACCGGCGGCACGGTCATCACCGAGGATGTCGGCCTTAAGCTGGAGAACGTCACTCTCGACATGCTGGGCCGGGCCCGCAAGGTCACCGTCACCAAGGACGAGACCACCATCGTCGAGGGCGCCGGCTCGGCCGAGGAGATCAAGGGCCGGGTCAACCAGCTCAAGGCCGAGATGGAGAACACCGACTCCGACTACGACCGCGAGAAGATCCAGGAGCGCCTGGCCAAGCTGTCCGGTGGCGTGGCCATCATCAAGGTCGGCGCGGCCACCGAGGTTGAGCTGAAAGAGAAGAAGCACCGCATCGAGGATGCCGTGTCCGCTACTCGGGCAGCCATCGAGGAGGGTGTTGTCGCCGGTGGCGGTGTCGCACTCGTTCGTGCCCGCGCGGCGGTGCTCGAGGTCGTCAAGTCGCTGGAAGGCGACGAGGCCACGGGTGCTCGCACCGTGTACGAATCGCTCACGGCGCCGTGCCGGCTCATTGCCGACAATGCCGGGCTCGAGGGTGCCGTCACCACTCAGGCAGTGGAGGCCGCCAGCGGTTCCATGGGCCTTAACGCCGCAACGGGCGAGATGGTCGACCTGGTCAAGGCCGGCATCATCGACCCCGCGAAGGTCACCCGCGCCGCGCTGCAGAACGCAGCGTCGATTGCTGCCCTCGTGATCACCACCGAGTGCCTCGTCGCCGACAAGCCGGAGAAGAACTCCGGTGGCGGCGGTGGCGGCGGCATGGGCGGCGGCATGCCCGGTATGGGAATGATGTAGGAACACGGCAGCCGAAAGGCGACCCATGAGCGACCCCGGTGGCGAGAAATCGCCCCGGGGTCGTTCCCGTTTTCACAGCTGGAGGTCGCCGTTCGGCCCCTGGGCAGCAGGTCAACGGGGCCCGATGACACCTGGACCCACCGTGGGCGTACGGTCACTTTGGGCACGAGCCAGGAGGTATGAACATGACCACTGAATCACCAGCAAGCCGAGTTGTGAGTCGTCGGGTGTTGATGGGGGCGGTCGGTGCGACAGCACTGGGCACCATCGCAGCAGCCGGTAGTGCAAGTGCAGGCCTGCGACCGCTGGGTGCAGGAGATGCTGCCGGGGGAGCGCAACCGCAGGGTGTGCCGCGCGGCGAGAACGTGCCGGCCCCGAACGTGGCATACAGCTACCAGGTCGTCGGGCAGGCAGCGTTCGGTGCGACCGACCCCGTTCTGCCGCGCAGCATCAGCCCCACCGGGGCGTGGGCAGCGAATTCCACGCTGGTGGCCTCGTTGGTGCTGCCCGTCGGGGCACGCATCCGCGAAGTGGTCGCGTGGGTCGCCAACACCTCCGTTGCCAGCGCCGACCTGGTGATCGTGTCGAATGCTCTTGACGGGGGAACCGGCGCGCCCACCACGCATGCGACGGTCGCGGTGCCCGGCAATGCGGCCGCCACGGCGCCCATCACTTCCGCCAGCTCCGCTGCTGCCGTCGATTTCATCATCGATGCCAACCGTGTCTACGACATCCAGATCCCGACAAGCACCACCGTGCGCGTCTACAGCGTGCGCATCGGCTATGAACCCAGCGTGCTCTCGTACGTGCCGGTGGTGCCGTATCGCGCGTACGACTCGCGCCAGCCGTCCAGCCCCAACAAGGGGGTGCTGGCTCCGAAGAGCACCCGCACGATCTACATTCGCGATGCCATCAACGGCAGCGGCGCGGTCGGCACCGCCGGTGTCATCCCGGCCAACGCCAAGGCGATCACCTACAACCTCACCGTCGATGGCGCGACCAGCTCCAACTGGCTGGCGGTAGCACCCGGCAATGCCACTGTCACCCCGTCCTCCGCCATCAACTTCGAAGGCGGTCAGACCATCTCCAACGCTGCCACCGTGCCGATCGACGCCGGCAATGTCAAGGTGTTCTGCGGTGACATGACCGGGAGCCCCAACATCCTGATCGACGTCACGGGCTACTACATCTGAGCCACCACATCGAACTGCCCGCCGGTGTCACTGGCACCGGCGGGCGGCTCGAGTCGGCAGTCGGGTGCCGCGATCGTCGTGACAGGCACTCGTTGCGGTATCCCGGCAGCATTCGCCGCTCAGGGCCGCTGGCAACACGGCTTCGGTACAAGCGACAGCCCTACACCGCAACGGGCGATCAACGAACCAGGAAGTTAGGCTCGCGCTGTGGCTGCACTCCGTTTCCGACAACGTTCCTTCTCCTGCGGGGTAGGTGAACCGGCGAGTGGCTGAGGCGGGCAAGCGTCCCTTCTGGATGCATCAACTCGTCGAGTACATCCTCGGCGGGGCGCTGGTGGCCAGCGGCTTGCAGAGCCCGCAGCCGCTGGTGCCGTCGTTGCTCGGTGGCCTCATCTTGTTGCACGCAGCGGTCACGCGCGGTGCCCTGGCCGCATTCCGGTTGATCGACCGCAAGCTGCACCGGGTGCTCGACCCACTGGTGATAAGCCTCGAGATCGTCGGTGCGTTGCAGCCATGGATAAGCGTCGACAACGCTACGCGCTTCGTCATCGGCGGCATCGCGGCGGTGCACTTCGTGGTGTGGTTGGGGAGCAGCTTCACCGAAAAGGCCAAGAAGCCGAAGGCGGCCGCGTCGTCGACTGCGGCCGCGCCCACCCCGGGCGCGGCGGCCGCGCCCACCCCGGG
>JBKJLU010000115.1:0-2882 GCA_046596815.1 Acidimicrobiales bacterium
CGCACGACGGTGTTGGCCATCTGGCGGCCTTCGCGTGATTTGAGGAAGCCGGTTACGGCGCTGCCCGCATCCTTCTTGGCCGCCGCTCGCGGCTGTTTGGGCGGGGCCTTGCGGACGGCTTCGGCCTCCTTCTCGTCGGCCGCTTCGGCAGCGGCCGATTCGGCCAGTCGTCCGGCCAGCTTCTCCCTGGCCGACTCGCGATCGACCTCTTCGGCGTACTTCGTCCACAGGGCGTCGGCTTTGGCCGCCTTGTCGACCTCGGGCTCGCCGATGGCGGCCATGAGCGACTGCGGCGGCAGCAACTTCGTCCAGACCACCGGGGTCGGCGCACCGCGCTCGGAGAGGATGGTCACCATGGCCTCGCCGGTCCCGAGTTGGGTGAGGTCTTCCTCGAGGTCGTAATCGTCGGTGTTGGGATAGGTCGTGACCGCGGCTTTGAGCGCCTTGGCGTCACGCGGTGTGAACGCCCGCAGCGCATGCTGAACCCGGTTGCCGAGCTGGGCGAGCACGTTGTCGGGCACGTCGTCAGGCAACTGGGTGATGAAGAACACCCCGACGCCCTTCGACCGGATGAGGCGCACCGTCTGGGCCACCGAGTCGAGGAACTCCTTGGAGGCGTCGGCGAAGAGGAGGTGGGCCTCGTCGAAGAAGAACACCAGCTTCGGCTTGTCGAGATCACCGACCTCGGGCAACTCGTGGAAGAGCTCGGCCAACAGCCACATGAGGAAGGTGGAGAACAGCTTCGGCTTGTCCTGCACGCCTGCGAGTTCGAGGCAATTGACGATGCCTCGACCCTGGCTGTCGGTGCGCATGAGGTCGGCGACGTCGAGTTCGGGCTCGCCGAAGAAGTCGGCGCCGCCCTGATCTTCCAGTTCCAGGATCGACCGCAGCAGGACACCGACGGTGGCGGGGGAGAGCCCTCCGATGGCGCGGAGCTCGGCCTTGCCGTCGTCGGAGTCGAGGAACTTCAGGACCTCGCGCAGGTCGTCGAGATCGAGAAGGGCCAGACCCTGGTCGTCGGCGTAGCGGAAGACGAGCGACAGCGACGAGGTCTGGGTCTCGTTGGCCCCGAGGACCTTGGCCATGAGCTGAGGCCCGAAGGCCGAGACGGTGGAGCGCACGGGGATGCCGGCACCCATTCCCCCGAGGGAGAGGAAGGCCGTCGGGAAACCCGAGGGAGACCACTCGACGGCGAGGTCCTTGGTTCTCGAGGCCACGCGGTCGCTGGCCTCACCGGGCTTCGAGAGGCCGGACAGATCGCCCTTGATGTCGGCGGCGAAAACAGGAACGCCCATCGCCGACAGCTGCTCGGCCATCAACTGCAGAGTTTTGGTCTTTCCCGTTCCGGTGGCGCCGGCGATGAGGCCGTGACGGTTGACCATGGCCGCCGGGATCTGCACGACGGCGTCGGTGTGGGTGACGCCGTCGAGCATGCCGCGGCCCAACCCGAGGGCTTTACCCTCGGCGGCGTAGGCGGCGGCGATACGGGCGCCGAACTCGAGTTCTTCCTTCTTGGCGGGTTTCTTCGCAGGCATGAGACCGAAGCTAACCAGCCTCAGTCGGTGACGCCGACGCAGTCGAGAGCGAAGGCGTACCAGAAGGCCCGTTCCCGCCAGGCGTTGTACCGACCGGAAGGGCCGCCGTGTCCCGCCCCCATCTCCGTCTTCAGCAGGAGGGGATTGGCGTCAGTCTTGAGCGTGCGGAGTTTGGCCACCCACTTCGCCGGCTCCCAGAAGGCGACCCGGGTGTCGTTGATGCCCGTAGTGACGAGCATCGCCGGATACGCCTTTGCTTCGACGTTGTCGTAGGGCGAGTACGACTTCATGTAGGCGTAGTACTCGGGGTCCTTCGGGTTCCCCCACTCCTCGAACTCTCCGACGGTGAGGGGGATGGTCTCGTCGAGCATGGTGGTGACCACGTCGACGAAGGGAACGAGGGCGAGCACGCCCTTGAAGAGATCGGGTCGCTCGTTGATGACTGCACCCATGAGAAGGCCGCCGGCGCTGCCTCCCATGGCGACGAGTCGATCGGCGGACGTGCAGCCCGAGGCAATGAACTCCTCGGCGCAGGCGACGAAGTCGCTGAAGGTGTTGCGCTTGGCCAGGAACTTGCCGTCGTCGTACCACCGCCGACCCATCTCGCCGCCACCGCGGATGTGGGCGATCGCGTAGACGAATCCCCGGTCGAGCAGGCTGAGGAGGATGTGGGAGAAGTCGGGGTCCATCGAGGCTTCGTACGAGCCGTAGCCGTAGAGCATGCCGGGGGCCGTGCCATCGAGGGGTGTGCCGCGGCGATAGACGACCGACATCGGGACTTGGGCACCATCGGCGGCGGTAGCCCAGCGGCGCTCGGTGACGTAGTCGGCCGGGTCGTAACCGCCGAGTACCGGGATCTGCTTCACCAAGGTGCGCTCGCCCGTCTCGAGGTCCTCGTCGTAGGTCGTGCCCGGTGTGACCATCGACTCGTACTCGAAACGCAGCACACGGCGATCGAACTCGGGGTTGGCGCCGAGGGTCGTCGATGACACCTCCTCGGGAACCTCGAGCTCACGGATCTCATTGGTGGCGGCGTTCATGACCCGAAGCCGGGGCACGACATTGGCCTGCTCGATGAGGATGATCCAATCCCGGAGAACATCGACACCGACGAGGCGAGCGTCCTCGCGGTGAGCGACTAGCTCTCGCCACTGTCCCTCGGACGGATCTGAGACCGGCGCCTCCATCAGTTTGAAGTTGGCGGCGCCGTTCGCGTTGGTCGTGATGAGGAAGCGCTCACCGTGGTGGTCCACGCCGTACTCGTGTCCCGTGCGCCGGGGAGCAATGACCTGAAACTCCGACTCGGGATCATCGGCGGGCAGAAAGCGAACCTCGGTGGTGAGTGAC
>JBKJLU010000166.1:0-2686 GCA_046596815.1 Acidimicrobiales bacterium
TGTGACCTCCGTCGCGGCAGCCGTCGGATCCGACCGTCTCCCGAACAGGAGCCGGTCGATGGCTCGCTGCAGACGCGATCGGAGAGGCTGGAAGGCGACGGCGACGACAGCAGTGACCGTCAGAGCCGCCAGCCGCTCTTCGTCGCGGCCGGCCGCCTCGCCCACCAGAGTGACGACCGCCACGTACGCCGCAACCGTGACCGCCGTCAGCGTGCCGTATACCGCAGCGCGGTTGACGAGCCGATCGAGTCCGAAGAGGCCATGGCCGAGAATGGCGACACCGAGCATCACCGGGAGCATTCCCGCGGTCAACCCGACAACGAGAGCCCAGAGCGGCCACAGCCACTCGACAGCGAACACCACCGGGGCGAGCGCGAGCAAGGGGACGAACGCGACCGTGCCTCGGACGAATGCGGCCACTTGACGCCGCTCAGCATCGTCGGCACGACGCAGACGGACCACGAGCGAGGCGAAGGCAGCGATCGTGCCGAAGGCGATGAGCGGGAGTGATGCGACCTCGACCACGTCGCTGAACTTCAAAGCGACGCCACCCGCCCCATCGCGCCAGCGAGAGTGCCTGATCGGCTCTGCCATCACGCCGACGAGGGAGAGCGCGCCGCCGCCGGCGAGAAGCCACGCCACGATGGACCACCGTCTCCCAAGCGAACGCCCCGTCGGGAACAGGAGCAAGGCGATCCCCACGGGGACGAACACAGCCGGGTTGTTGAACACGGCGAGCTCAAGCCATCCAACGAACTCGCCTCCCGGCCAACGCCCCGCGCCATCCAGGGCATGAAGCCGGTAGGCGCCAGCCGCCGGACCAAACGTGAACGACATGCCGAACAACAACAGCAGCGCGCCAATGACTCCGCGACCCCGAGTGACGATAAACCACCCCACGACCGCTGAAGCCAGGCCGGCGCCCAAGAAGACCGCCAGCGCGGCAGGGGACCGTCCGTCCGCCGCCGCCGCTTCGCACGCCACGGATGCCGCGCGCCCGAGTGGCGCGCGGCAGGCGCCGCGATCCACGACCGCGACCACGGCGGCTACGACGCTCGAGGCCCCGCTCACCGACAAGGCGACATGAGCAAGCATCCGGCTCGACGGCGTGGCGCCGAGGGTGGGCCTCATCGACGTCAGCGGAACGACCATTTCGTGCTCCTAGCGGGACGCACAGACGTCGAGCCCAAGGTCGCGCTCTGCGTCAGCCATCCGGGTGTCATCCTCATTGAACAACGCCTCGGCCTTGGCCGCATCACGGCCGGCGGCCTCGTACCGCTCGAGCGCCTCGTCCAACAGCTCGGCGTAGCGCTGGTACTGGCGTTCCTTACCTGAAGGCGCGCCGATCTCCATGACCCTCGTCCGGGACTGGCGGATGATCGGCGTGAAGTCGACAACCAGTTGCTGCGTGCGCTCCGGAGAGGGCTCATCGGGGAAGTCCTTGAACAGCGCATCGACCTCCTTGTGCTCGGCCTTGCACAGTGCGTTCACCTTCGTGGCGAACTCTTTAGGCGAGATGGCGCTTCCGCCGCCGCCACAAGCTCCCGCTGTGATCACGATCGCCACAAGGACCCCTCCGGCGGCCAACCTGCCAGTGCGAGTGTGCATCGAACCCATTGCCATTCCTCCTGTTGTTGTCCTGGGCCCAGCTTGAGACCGAGCGAGTCACGGTGAGAAGGTGCAGGAGGACCTTTGTTCCGGTATCAACGGACTAGGACGCGGGGCCGCACTTGAACGGTTCGCGACTCCGATGTCATCGACGGCGGGGCCGCTCCAACGGCCCGGTCTGGGGTGGGGGGCGTGCATGTTCCGCAGGTGGACCGACGCCCTCGCGCCGTGGTGACAACCGGATATCACGTACCATCCGGGACGACGGCGCGTCGACCGGCGAACCGATCATGCGCGCATGTCGTTCGGGCGCGAGGCGCCGTCGAGGCACGCCGCAGGGCTTCTACGGTGATCGCGTTCGCTACCCGGCTCAGTCGAGCAGATCGCCGATTTTGTGCGGCTGCTCGGAGCCCTCCGCGGTGGGGGGCGATCGGAAACTACGGCGCAAAGAAGAACAACGGCAAGCCTGCTTCAGCAACGTGGAGCGCAGAGTCCTTGGGGCAGGCGTCTGGGAAGGCAAGGCTGACGAGGATCCCGAAGTCATCGACGTCCACGACGTCGTAGTCGCCCCCGTTCTCGCCCGTCCATGCTCGACCAAACCCATCCGATAGCTCGACGGCGGTCACGTCATACCGATTCCGAATCTGCGGCTCGGCCCGCGCGAACGTCGCCCGTGCTTGCGAAGGCGTTGTGATCACAGACGCCAGGGGGGGAAGGGCATCCGCCGCAGGGTTTCCGCCATCGACACGACGGACCACTGAGCCTTCGCACTGGGTCAGGCCGCTCGTCGGGCGCGTCGACGCCTCATCATTGGAGCACGCAGCAACAGCTACGGCGGCGAAGAGAAGTCCGGCCGCGAGCGGGGCACGGCTCACGGGGACAATCTTGTCCGATCCGGACCGACAGCGCTCATCGTCCGGCGGACCAGTCCGACAGTTGGTGTCGTACCCAGCCGAACAGAACGGGCGCACCGAACATCGGCAGCTTGCAGAGGCGAACCGCCACCGATCGCCGCGTATTTGGGAACGTCCGGCGACGCGCTTCGGGGACACGTCAGCCGTCACGACACCGTCGCGTA
>JBKJLU010000201.1:0-11933 GCA_046596815.1 Acidimicrobiales bacterium
ACCGCCTCTTCCCCCGCGTCAGTAGGGCCAGTCGGCCCTTCGGTGGCCGAGCAGGCGGGTGAAGCGGCCCAGCCGGGCGACGATCAGGGCCTTGATGGCGACGTTGCGGGCGAACCACGGGAGTTGGGCAAGCTGGCGTCCGGCGTTGGCCACCGGCGAGGAAGGTGCGACACAGCGGTAGACGGCCATCGACCCATCGCGAGCCTCGTAGGTGAAGCGCTTCGAGCGCAGCAGGGCGGTGAGCAGGGCCCCGGTCACCCCGACCGAGCTGAACGAGTCGTGGACGAGAAGGGTGCCGCCCGTGCGCACCCGCGCCCCCCATCGGCGGACGTCGTCGAGCGCGGGACCGTAGCGGTGGGCGCCGTCGATGTAGAGCAGGTCGATCTCTCCGTCGACTTCGCCGAGGGCGGCGGCCGAGAACATGCGGAGATGGCGCACCCGGTCGGTGACGCCCGCTTCGGCGAGGTTGGCGAGGAAGCGTTCGTGGTCGGCGGCGGCGGCGTCCTCGAACCCCTCGAACTCCTGCGGGCCTCGGTCGTTGCCGGCATGGGGATCGATGGCGATGACCTCTACGCCCTCGGCCGCGGCGCGGGAGAGGACGATCGTCGATCGACCTTGGAAGCTGCCGATCTCGACGATCCTCGCCGGGGCGACGAGCGACGACGCCTCGTCCCACAGTCGCCTCGCCTGGGCGTCGGTCATCCACCCGTCGACCGCGGCGACGGCCTGCAATGCGGCGGCAAAGGTCGGCGCGGGCACGGCCGTAGGATACGGCGCTTGCCCGAGCCCACCCTTCCGGACGCGCTGGCCGCGCGGGTGGCCGCCTCCGGCCTGAAGCGAGTCCATGTCCTGGCGTGGCGCGACCTCGACGACGTCGAGGCGGGTGGATCCGAGGTGCATGCCCACGAGGTCGTGCGCCGATGGGCCGCCGCCGGCCTCGACGTCACCATGCGCACGTCGTATGCCCAGGGGCGCGCGGCCAAGGTCGAGCGCGACGGCTACTCCGTGGTCAGGAAAGCCGGTCGGTACCTCGTGTTTCCCCGGGCCGTGCTGAGTGAGATCGCCGGCCGCCACGGTCCTTGGGACGCGATGGTCGAGATCTGGAACGGCGTGCCGTTCTTCTCCCCCCTGTGGACCGGGCGACGACCTTCGATGGTCTTTCTCCATCACGTCCATGCCGAGATGTGGCGCATGGTCATGCCAGAGAACGAGCGTCTGGCGCGAGGCGGCGAACTGCTCGAGGCCAAGCTGGCCCCGCCCTTCTACCGTCGCGCTCGCATCGTCACCCTGTCCGAGTCATCGAAGCGCGAACTGGTCGACGATCTCGGCTTCCGCAGCGATCACGTCTCCGTCGTGCCCCCCGGCATTCACTCCCGGTTCTCGCCCGGCGGCGAACGCTCGCCCCACCCGCTGGTCGTCAGCGTCGGGCGTCTCGTCCCCGTCAAGCGCGGCGACCTGTTGATCCGGGCCCTCGTGGCCGCCAAGCAGGCGCATCCCGACCTCGAGGCCGTTCTCGTCGGTGAGGGATACGAGCGTCCGCTGCTCGAACAGCTGATCGTGGATGAGGGCGCCGCCGATTGGATCCGGCTGCCGGGGCGCCTCGACGACGCCGAGGTCGTCGATCTCTACCGCCGCGCCTGGGTGCTGGCCAGCGCCTCGGCCCGAGAGGGGTGGGGCATGACGGTCACCGAGGCCGGTGCGTGCGCCACCCCGGCAGTGGTCACCCGCATCGCCGGCCACGCCGATGCCGTCTCCGATGGCGGGAGTGGGTTGTTGGTCGACCCGTCGGGCCATTCCGACCTCGCCGCCACGTTGATCGAGGTCCTCGGCGACGACGTCCTTCGCAAGGAACTGGGCGAGGGCGCACAACGACGGGCGGCCGAGCTCACCTGGGATGCCACCGCCCTCGCCGCCTTCGAGGTGCTGGCGGCCGAGGCGGAGCGGCGCCGGGGCCGATGACCCGCGCGATGCGGGCCTCGGGCGCGTCGTCGGCCCAGGAACGGACGATTTCGATCCTGGGCCACGTCCTGTTGGCGCTCTTGGCCTACGTCCCGATCCTTCGCACCGAGCCCGGCATCGTCGCCGCCGACACCAAGAGCTACCTCTACCTCGATCCGGCGAAGCTGCTCTCGCGTGCGGTGACGATGTGGGACCCGAACGTCGGCATGGGCACCCTCACCCACCAGACCATCGGCTACCTCTTCCCGATGGGCCCCTGGTACTGGGTTTTCGAGCGGCTCGGCTTCCCGGACTGGGTGGCGCAGCGTCTCTGGTTGGCGTCGGTGATCTTCGCGGCCGGCGCTGGGATGCTGTTCCTGGCGCGCACGTTGCGGTGGGGAGGAGTCGGGCCGATCGTGGCCGCGCTGGCCTACGCCTTCAGTCCCTACGTGCTCGATTATTCAGCCCGCATCTCGGTGATCCTCCTACCGTGGGCGGCGCTGCCCTGGCTCATCGCGCTGGCCCAGCGCGCGCTCGCGCGCGGTGGTTGGCGTCACCCCGCACTCTTCGCGCTCGTCGTCCTTTCGGTCGGCGGGGTGAACGCGACGGCTTTGGTCTTCGCTGGCATCGCTCCGGTGCTCTGGTTCCCGTTTGCCGTCTGGGTCAATCGCGACGCCAGCCTGGGTCGCGCCGTCGCCACGATGGCCCGTATCGGCGGACTGACGTCGGCCCTCTGCGTGTGGTGGGTGGTCGGCTTGGCCGTGCAGGGCGGCTACGGCATTCCCATACTCCGGTACACCGAGACCATCGAGACGGTGGCGCGGACGTCGCTGTCGTCCGAGGTCCTCCGCGGCCTCGGGTACTGGTTCTTCTACGGCAACGACAAGCTCGGACCATGGATCGAACCGGCCGTCGACTACACGCAGAAGCCGTGGCTCATCGTGGTCGGGTTCGCCATTCCGACCCTCGCGTTGGCGGGGATGGCCGTGCTGCGCTGGCGTCATCGCGCCTACGCCGCTTGCCTGATCGTGGTGGGCACCGTCATCGCCGTCGGCGCCCACGCGTACGACGATCCCTCGCCGCTCGGACGTGCGTTCAAGTCGCTGGCCAACACCTCGACCGTCGGCCTGGCGCTTCGCAGCACGCCACGCGCCATCCCCTTGATCTCACTCGGCATGGCGCTGCTGCTGGGGGCTACCGTCACCGCGCTTCGCCGCCGGGTCCCGACGACCGGACTGGTCGGAGCCGCCCTCGCGATGGCGCTCGTCCTTGCCGGCCTCCCGCCGCTCTTCACCGGCGACCTCGCCGTGGGGGAGTTCATCAAGCGGCCCGAGGAACTCCCGTCGTACTGGCCCGAGGCGGCGGCCTATCTCGACACCCGCGGCGATGAGACGCGCGTGCTCGAACTCCCCGGGACCGACTTCGCGTCCTATCGGTGGGGCAACACGATCGACCCGATCACGCCCTATCTGATGGACCGGCCCTACGTCGCCCGGGAGCTCATTCCCTATGGCACACCGGGAACGGCCGACCTGCTGAACGCCCTCGACCGCCGGATGCAGGAAGGCGTCTTCGAAGCGTCGTCGCTGGCCCCGGTGGCCCGTCTGATGCGCGCCGGCGACATCGTGCTCCGCAACGATCTCCTCACCGAGCGCTACCGCACGCCTCGCCCCCGCGTGCTGTGGAACCAACTCGCAGTGCAAGAGGTCGCCGGCATCGGCGCAGCCAAGGCGTTCGGGCCGCCGTCCGCGACCCGACCTTCGGGGAAGGTGCCGGTGGTCGACGAACACGAGTTGGCCGTGCCGAGCGGATCGGCCGAGCCCCCGGCCGTCGGGGTCCTCGCCGTGAGCGATACGCCGTCGATCGTGTCGAGCGCGCCGGACACCCGGGGACTCCTCGTCGCCGGCGATGGCGAAGGGCTGGTCGAGCTGGCGGCGGCCGGACTCCTCGACGCCCCCGAGGACCGCGGTCCGATTCGCTATGCGGCCTCACTCACCGGGAAGCGCGCGTGGGCGGAGGCGCTCGACGGCGCGGGCACCCTCGTCGTCACCGACTCCAACCGGAAGCGGGCCCGGCGCTGGGGGACGGTGCGGGAGAACACCGGGTTCACCGAGACCGCGGCCTTCGAGTCCTTGCGGGACGACCCCACCGACGCTCGGCTCGATCTCTTCCCCGAGCAGACAGCAGCCGACCAGACCGTGGTCGAACCACGCGGGGTGCGCGCCGTGCGCTCGACCCGCTACGGCAACCCGGTCTCGTACACGCCCGAGGATCGCGCCGCCAACGCCTTCGACGGAGAGCTCGACACGGCATGGCGCGTCGGCGCATTCGCCAAGGTCGAAGGCGAGCGCCTTCGCGTCGACCTGTCGACGGCCGGCACCTTCGAGAGGGTGCGTCTGGTGCAACCCCAAACCGGTCCGCGGAACCGCGTCATTACGCGTATTCGGCTCCATTTCGACCGACCGACGCGGGGTCAAGCCGGCGCGACGCGGCACTCGGTGGAAGCCGAGCTGGGTCCGGAATCGCTCCGCGCCGATGGCCAAGAGATCCGATTCCCAAGGCGTCGGTTTCGCTCGCTCGACATCGAGATCCTCTCGACGAACTTCGGCATCCGGCCCAAGTACGACGGGCAGAGCGGGGTCGGCTTCGCCGAGGTCGACCTCGCCAAGGTCGACCTCGCCAAGGCCGACCGCACCGGTGTGCGCGTCGACGAGGTCGTGCGCCTCCCGACGGAGCTGTTGGCGCGAGCCGGAGAGCGCTGGCTCGAGCACGCCGTGGCCATCGTCGTCTCGCGTCAGCGGAGCAGTCCGGCCGACCCGGCGCGAGGTGACGAAGAGCCGTCTCTGGTGCGCACGTTCTCCACGCCCACGCCCCGATCGTTCGCTCTCACCGGCACGGCCCGTATTGCGCCGACGGTTCCCGACGAGGAGATCGACCGCCTCCTCGGCGTGGCCGGCGCCGCCGAGGGCGGTATCACCGCTCGTTCGGACGGGCGCCTCCCCGGCGATCTCCGGTCGCGCGCCTCGGCCGCGCTCGATGGCGACCTGGCGACGGCGTGGCAGCCGGGCCTGTTGGCCCAGCCCGGCCACTGGCTCGAGGCCGAGACGGCATCGCCGATCAGCTTCGATCGCCTCGACCTCGCCGTTGTCGCCGACGGTCGCCACTCGGTTCCGACCCGGATCCGCCTCGACGTCGACGGAGGCGAAGGGGTAGGGGCAGGCGCAGTCAACCGCTTCCTCGACCTCCCTGTCATCGACGACGGTCCGGCTGGCAAGGTGACGACAATTCCCCTCACCTTCGAGAGGGTGTCGGGAAGCCGATTCCGCCTCACGGTCGAGGAGGTCAGGGCCGTCTCCACCCCGGACTTCTTCAGCGGAACGCCGCTCGACCTACCGGTGGCGATCGCCGAGCTCGGCATCCCCGGACTCCGAATGGCGAGACCGGCCTCGGCTTTCGCGACCGGGTGCCGAGACGACCTCGTCCGACTCGAGGGCGCGCCCCTCCCGGTGCGACTCACCGGCACGGCGGCCGCCCTCGAGGCACGCGAGGGTCTCGCCGTCGAGTCGTGCCCGCCCCTCGTCGACCTTCCGGCCGGTTCGCACGATCTGCGCAGCGCCGCCGGAAGACGTACCGGTATCGACATCGACCGCCTCGTGTTGCAGGCAACCGCCACGCCGGCCTTGGCATCGACCCCCTCCCGCCGGCAAGCCGCGCCCCGCATCCGGGTGCAGGGTGTGACCCGCACTTCGTTCGACCTTCAGGTCGATCGGGCGGCGGAGTCGTACTGGCTCGTGCTCGGACAGAGCCACAACCTCGGGTGGAGGGCCACCGTGAACGGGCGGCGCCTGAATCCGCCCGTGCTCGTCGACGGCTACGCCAACGGATGGCGGATGCCGCCCTCGAGCGCAGGTCCGAGCACGGTGCGCCTCGAATGGACGCCCCAGCGGAGCGTCTGGGGCGGTCTCGCCCTCTCCGCCGTCGCTCTGGTGCTGTGCCTCGGCATCGTCGTGTTTTCGAGTGTCCGGTTTTCGAGTGTGAAGGCTCGCCGGGGAGACGACGCGGGGGACCCCTGGCTCGAGCAACGGCCGAGCCCCCCGTCGATCCTTCGCCCGGATCTCCGTCGCCCCTTGCTCGTCACCCCGCTCCTGGTCGGTGCGGCGTTCGCGCTGGCCGCCGGCCCCCCCGTCGGACTCGCGTCGGGGCTTCTCGCGGCGCTGGCGATCTTCGTGAAGCCAGCCCGGTGGCTGGTGGCCTTCGGGGGCGCCATTTCCCTCGCCGTTTCGGGGGCGTACGTGGCCGGGCAGCAGCTGCGCTACCGCTATCCGCCCGATTTCGCCTGGCCGACGAACACGGAACGGGCCCACCTCATCGGTTGGCTGGCGGTCGCGCTCACGGCCGCGACCGTGCTCCATCGTCGGCTCGACGCGGACAATTCGAACGAACCGGACCCCGACGCTGAAGAGTCCCTGAAAAGGGTGGGGCGGGTGGGGGATTCCGCAATCAAACCGTAACAACGCGGCTACAGTCCGCCTTGCGTTGTGACTGGCGTCACAGCATCGGGACCGACCGGAATGGCCGGACCGTCGAATAGCTAGGGAGATGCGTCTGTGAGTTCCGGACCCCGATCACAAGGTGCGCTGATGCGTCGCCTTCTCGTGATCCTCGCTCTCATCTCGTTGGTCGCCGCCGCATGCGGCGGCGGCGGCGATGACGAGGAAAGCACTGGCGGCGACGGCGACGGCGGAATCGTCAAGGCCGAAGAATCCGACGAGGGCAAGCCCGTTCTCGGCGGCACCATCAACTATGGCGTCGAGGCCGAGAGCGCCGGCTGGCAGCCGTGCGTCGACTCCCATTCGGAGTCGGGCACCATCGCCATGCGTGGCATCTACGACACGCTGGTGGCCAAGGCGACCGACGGCAAGGCGCAGCCGCTGTTGGCGGAGAGTCTCACGCCGAACGCCACCAACACCGAGTGGGTTCTGAAGCTCCGCTCCGGCCTCAAGTTCCATGACGGCACCCCGCTCGATTCGGCCGCCGTCAAGGCCAACTTCGACGCCGCCAAGGCGCCCACTTCGCGTTGCGCTGGCACGCTCGCCCCGGTGACCAGCCTCGAGGTCGTTGATCCGCTGACCGTCAAGTACGTGCTCTCCAGCCCCTACGGGGCGTTTGCCGACGTCCTGAGCGGTGCCGTCGGCATGATCTATTCGCCGACAAATGCAGCCGCCAAGG
Organism: Acidimicrobiales bacterium; assembly: GCA_046596815.1. GTDB lineage: Bacteria > Actinomycetota > Acidimicrobiia > Acidimicrobiales > CADCTF01 > DATLED01. The sequence goes on from JBKJLU010000201.1 coordinate 7,168, forward strand.
GCGCGGACGTCTCGGCCAACCCCGTCGGTGCCGGTCCCTTCGTGTTCAAGGCCTGGGAGCGCGACTCGAAGCTCACCCTCGAGAAGAACCCGAACTACTTCCAGAAGGGCCTCCCGTATCTCGACTCGGTCATCTTCAAGCCGATCCCCGACGAAGACGCCCGTCTGGCTTCGCTCAGCTCGGGCGAGGTCGACGTCATGTTCACGCTTCGTCAGCAGTACGTGCGGCAGGCCCGTGACCTCGGCGATGCCGTCAAGCGCTACGAAAAGGTCGGCAACCAGTCCGGTGGCTCGATCTTCAACGTGACTCAGGCGCCGGTCGACGACAAACGCGTTCGCAAGGCCTTGGCCCATGCCCTGAACCAGGACGACCTCATCAAGATCCTCGGTGGCGAAGGCATCACCCCGGCCTCCAACCAGTTCTTCTCGAAGAACTCACCCTTCTACTCCGAGAAGGTCGCCGCGGCGTATCCGAAGCTCGACGTGGCCAAGGGCAAGGCCCTGGTCGACGAGTACGTCAAGGACCCCGCCCGTTCCGACAAGAAGCCCGTCGGTGCGCCCATCGAGGTGCTGTTCAACTGCCCGCCCGACCCCACGCTCGTTGCCGTGGCTCAGGCGTACCAGCAGATGGCGGCTGCGGTCGGCATCAAGATGGAACTCAAGCAGGTCGAACAGGCCACCCACATCAACAACGCCGTCGGCAAGCCGCCGTTCACGGCGGCCGACTACATGATCAACTGCTGGCGTCTCGGTGGACAGGCCGATCCCGACACGATCCTGTTCAACCAGTACGGCCCGCCGGAAGGTCAGGCCGCCAACGTCACCAACTACAACAACCCGGAGGTTCAGGCCCTGCTGAAGATCGGTCGTGAGGAGTCGGACTTCGACAAGCGCTTCGCCGCTTACGAGAAGATCGGCCTCATCTTCGCCGACGAGCTTCCGCACGTGTGGACCGGTGCCACGGCTGGCTCGACGGTGACCAAGCCGAACGTCGCCAATGTGCTCACCTACAAGTTCCCCGATGGCAAGAGCAAGGGCGAGGTAGAACTCGCGGTGACGAGCATCGCCCAGCTGTGGGTCACGAAGTAACCAACCAGGCTTAGGACGAGAGAACGGTCGGCACCATGCGCCAATTACTGCGAAAGCTCGTGACGCTGGTGCCGACCATCTTGTTGGTCAGCCTGCTCACCTTCCTCCTCACGTCCCTGCTGCCCGGTGATCCGGCGCTGCAGGTACTGCAGGGGGCGGAACCGTCCCAGGAAGCCATCGAAGCCGTCCGGAAGGATCTCGGCCTCGACAAGCCGTTGCCCATCCGCTACCTGAACTACCTGGGCGATGTCGCGCAAGGTGACTTCGGGCGCTCATACCGCACGCGTCAACCCGTTCTCGAGGCCATCGGGGAACGTCTCCCGGTGACCCTCCAGATCGGGTTGTTCGCGTTGATCGGCTCGATTCTGCTGGCCGTCCCCCTCGGGGTGTTCAGCGCCTACCGGGCCAACGGGGTGGTCGATCGAACGATCACCACGGCCAGCTTCGGGTTGCTCGCCATACCGAGTTTCATGACCGCATTGTTGTTGTTGTACTTCTTCGCCGTGTATCTGCGGGTCCTGCCGGCCACCGGCTGGACCCGCCTCACCGAAGACGTCGGGAAGAACCTCAAGGGGGTGATCCTGCCGGCGACGGCGTTGGGCATCGGCCAGTTGGCCGTCTACACCCGGTTGCTGCGCTCCGACATGATCGCCACGCTGCAGGAAGACTTCGTCTCGATGGCTCGGGCCAAGGGTCTGCCTACGTGGCGCATCCTCTTCCGTCACGCCCTGAGGCCTTCGTCCTTCTCCCTCCTCACGATCATCGGCCTCCAAGTGGGCAACCTCATCGGCGGTGCCGTGATCGTGGAACAGTTCTTCGCTCTGCCGGGCATCGGGCGCCTGCTCTTCGACGCCATCAGTCAGCGTGACCTGGTCATGGTCCAAGGCGTCGTGCTCTTCCTGGCCCTGTCGACGGTGTTCGCCAACTTCGCCGTCGACCTGCTCTATTCCGTTCTCGACCCGAGGATCCGCCGTGGCGCAAGCGCAGCCTGACCTCGACTCACCCGACCTTCCGTCGTCGGCCGAAGGCGCCGCCTCTCCTGGTGCTGCGGGGGGCAGCGGTCTGGCCGTCGACCCGAACATCGCGGGAATCATCATCGCCGGACCGAAGAAGAAGCGGCCTCGCGTCTTTTACTACGCGGCCATCGGTTGGCTGATCCTGGTGGTGTTCTGCGCCGTGTTCGCCAACATCCTCCCGGTGAAGGACCCGAACTTCGGCAACATCGCGAATCGGCTCGAACCTCCTGGCTCCGCGGGAATCCTTGGCGTCGACGACCTCGGTCGCGACATCCTGGCCCGCCTGGTGTTCGGCGCCCGGGTTTCGCTCATCGTGTCGCTGACGGCGGTGTTGGTCGGCTCGATCGTCGGGGGCACCATCGGCTTGACCGCCGGATTCTTCCGGGGCAGGTACGAGCGAGTGGTGATGGCGCTGGTCGACGTCATCCTGGCTTTCCCGGCGCTGGTGCTGTTGTTGGCCCTCGTGGCCTTTGTCGGCCAGAGCCTCTCCACCATTGCGTTGGTGGTCGGCTTTCTCGCCATCCCCGCCTACACCCGAGTGGCGCGAGCGACGACGTTGAGCGTGTCGCAGCGCGAGTACGTGCTGGCGGCCCGGGCCATGGGTGCCAAGGACAGCCGCATCCTCTTCAAGGAACTCCTGCCCAACGTGGCCCTACCTGTCGTGGCCTTCGGCCTCGTTGCCCTCGGCCTCGTCATCGTGGCCGAGGGCTCGTTGGCCTTCCTCGGCCTGTCGGTGAAGTTCCCCACGTCGACGTGGGGTTCGATGATCGCCGCCGGCAAGATCCACATCCGCACGGCGCCGCATCTGGCGCTGTTGCCTTCGCTGGCCATGTTCCTCACGGTGTTGTCGCTCAACTACGTGGGTGACCAGCTGCGCAGCCGCTTCGACGTCCGGTCTTCCAGCCTGTGACGGCCGCACGCAGGGATGCGAGGCGCCGTCGCGAGAGCATCGCCGACATGGCCAAAGCCGCACCCAGGACGGGGGAAGGTGCGCTGCTCGTCGTCGACGACCTCCGCACGTACTTCCGCACCCCCCGCGGCATCGTCAAGGCCGTCGACGGGGTCAGCTTCGACCTCGAGCGGGGCAAGACGATCGGCATCGTCGGCGAGTCGGGCTCGGGCAAGACCGTGCTCTCGCGTTCGATCATGGGACTGCTGCCCAAGTCGACGACGATCCACCCCACGGGCACCGTCCTCTTCGACGGCCAGAACCTGCTGACCCTTCCGGCCAAGGCGATGCGCGACATCTGGGGCGAAGAGGTCGCCATGGTCTTCCAAGACCCGATGACGTCGCTCAACCCCGTCGTCAAGATCGGCCGGCAGATCACCGAGGGCCTCGAGCACCACCTGGGCATGAAGGGGAAGGACGCCAAGGAGGCGGCCGTCGCCCTGTTGACCTCGGTCGGCATCCCCGAGCCGCTGCGCCGGCTCAGCCAGTATCCGCACGAGCTCTCGGGCGGTATGCGTCAGCGCGTGACCATCGCCATCGCCCTCGCCTGCGGTCCCCGGCTCCTCATGGCAGACGAGCCGACCACTGCCCTCGACGTGACCGTCCAGGCCCAGATCCTCGACCTCCTGCAGAAGCAGCAGCGCGAGCGGTTCATGGCCATGGTGCTGGTCACCCACGACCTCGGTGTGGTGGCCGGCCGCACCGACGAGATCATCGTGATGTACGCCGGTCGCGTGGTCGAGCGGGCCCAGACCTACGACCTCTTCCACGACATGAAGATGCCGTACACCGAGGCGCTCCTGCAGTCGATCCCCCGAATCACCAACCCCAGCCACACCCGGCTTCAGGCGATCAGCGGACGCCCGCCCGACCTCGTCAATCTTCCCAACGGATGCAAGTTCGCCCCCCGGTGCCCGTACGTCCAGGACAAGTGTCGCGAGGAGGAGCCTCCGCTCCGTGCCGCCGCCGACCCCGGTCACGAGTACCGCTGCTGGTTCCCCGTCGGCACCCCCGAGGGGAAAGAAGCGCTCGAAAGGAACATCCGCGAGCACAAGGTCCCGGGTCAGGACAACCCGGCGACCGATCCCATTCCCACCAAAATCGCCGAAGCACTGGAGAGCTGACCGCTCATGGCTGGTAGAGGCACTGCGCACCTGCGCTCGAATCCACTCCTACGCGTCGACGACCTGGTCGTGCAGTTCCCGGCCGGCGGCGGGAAGGTGGTCAACGCCGTCTCCGGCATCAGCCTCGACCTCGTCGAGGGGGAAACACTCGGCCTCGTTGGCGAGTCGGGTTGCGGGAAATCGACGACCGGCCGAGCGATCATGCAGCTCCCGAAGCCCACGAGCGGAGCCGTCCAGTTCCAGGGCAAGGACCTGACCAAGCTGCACGGCGAGGAACTGCGCCGCACCCGCACCCAGCTGCAGATGATCTTCCAGGATCCGATCTCGTCGCTCAATCCTCGCCGCAAGATCAAGGAGATCGTCGGCGAGCCCTTGTCGATCTGGGGGGGCGACCAGGCCAAGGTCAACGAGGTGCTCGAGGCCGTCGGGCTCGACCCCGAGACCGTGGGTGACCGCCGGGCCCACCAGTTCTCGGGCGGACAATGCCAGCGGATCTCCATCGCCCGCTCGCTCGTCCTCGAGCCCAAGGTCATCATCTGCGACGAGCCGGTGTCGGCCCTCGACGTGTCGGTGCAGGCGCAGATCCTCA
>JBKJLU010000382.1:0-8448 GCA_046596815.1 Acidimicrobiales bacterium
CCGCAAACCCCAGGGTGACGACGGCGAGGGCGGTGCCTTCGAGCCGCAACGCCGGGAAGCCGAGCACGAGGGCCACGCCTCCCCCGATGACCGCCGCCCCCACGAAGCCACCCCAGAAAGGCAGGCCCGCCTCGGTCACCAGCTGCGCCCCGAAGACGCCGCCGACGCCCGCAAGCGCCCACTGGCCAATGGACATCTGCCCCGCCCATCCCGTGAGGATGGTCAGCGACACGGCAACGACGGCGACAAGCAGGACGGTGGCGACGAACTGCGTGGATGACGCGGTGGCGAAGTTCGGATACAGCACGACCGCGGGCAGGCCCAGAGCGATCACGGCCCCGGTGAGACCTCGCCAGCGTGGATGAGCCCGGATCTCGGCGGGCAGTTCCCGGACGGGCTCGGCCACCTGCCACGACGACTCCTCGCTGGACACGGTCCGCCGCTGGCGCTCGCCCCGCGCCAGGAGGGCGACGAGAATCACTGCGAAGAGCACGACGTCGGTGAGGCCGCTGCGACCCGTGGTGAAGAACACCAGTTGGTCGAGGACCCCCAGCGCCAAGCCCGCGCCAAAGGCGACGCCCACCGACTCCATGCGGGCCACCATGGCGGCGGCCAGGCCGCGCATCAGGAGCGGGAGGCCGACGGCCTCGGTCGCCGAGAACCCGATGATCGGGGCCAGCAGGATCGAGGCGACAGCCGACAAGAGCGCCGCCGCCATCCAGGCGATGGTCGAGACGCGGCGAACGGGGATGCCGAGCAGCCTCGCCCGGGGGGCGTTCTCGGCCGCCGCCCGGAGGGCGACGCCGTAGGCCGACCATCGGAGGAAGGCGAAGAGAGCCGCGGCGACGATCGGGCCCGCGACCAGCACCATGAAGTGCTGCGGGAGGAGGACGATTCTCCCGAACTCCACGGTCGGCGAGTCGAAGGGGATCGGAAAGATGCTGGCCCCGCCGGCGAAGGCGACGTCGCCACCCGCGGCCTCGGCCTTCGGCAGTACGAGACGCCCGACGGCCACGAGTTGAGCGATGCCGATGGTGGCGATGAGAACGATGAGGCGGGGACTCTTGAACAGGCGCGCCAGAAACGTGCGTTCGATCACCGCACCGAGGACCACCGTCGCCAGCAGCGACAGCGGCAGCGCCAACCAGTAGTTGAGGTGGGCGTTGCGGGTGAGGGCCAGCATCATCGCCACCCCGAAGGCACCCAGTTCACCATGGGCGAAGTTGACGACCCGGTTCGACATGTAGACGAGCACGAGCCCGGAGGCCAACAGGGCGTTGGCCATGCCGATCACGAGCCCGAGCAACACGATGTCCATGCCGGCTAGCCCATTCTCGCGGCGCGGGAACGGCTCGGGCGGGCCCGACGACGGGGCGTCACCGACCCCGACCTCTCGATGGCGCTCGGGTCCGCCCCCAGGTACGACCGAATGACCTCGGGATGCTGGACCACCAGGGAAGGCTCGCCCTCAGCGATCACCCGGCCGGTCTCGAGGGCGTACACGCGATCGGCCAACCCCAACAACAACGGCATGTCGTGCTCGATCAGCACCATGGCGCAGCCGGTCCGTTCGCGGACTTCGAGCAGCAGGGGCCGAAGCGCTTCGACCTCACGCTGCGCGATGCCCGAGGACGGTTCGTCGAGCAGGACGACTTGGGGGCGGCGAAGTAGGAGCCCGGCCAGGTCGACGATGCGGCGTGTGCCGGTGGAGAGCTCGCCCACCAGCTTGTCGCGGTAGGCGGCGAGGCCGAGGGCATCGATGTGCTCGATCGCCAGCTCGGTCGCTCGTGCCTCGGCCCGCCTTGCTCCTGGCGCCCCGAGCATCGACGACACCAGACCAGCCGGCTTGACCACGAGCTCGGCGGCGACGCGAAGGGTGTCGAGGACGGTCAAGGAGTGATAGAGCCGGGCGTCCTGGAAGCTCCGGCCGAGGCCGGCAGCCGCTCGTCGATGCGCGCCGAGAGCGGTGACGTCGTTCCCGTCGATGAACACCGACCCCTCGGATGGAAGGAACCCGCTGAGGCAGTCGAACAGGGTCGTCTTCCCCGCGCCGTTCGGGCCGATGATGCCCACGATCTCGCCCGCGGAGACATCGAGGTCGACGCCATCCAAGACCTGGAGCCCGTCGAACGACACGCCGACACCGCGCGCCCTGAGCGCGACCGACTTGGTCGCCGCGCCTGGCGCCGGCGTCGCCATCACCCGCGCCGACGCTTCCCCCAAAGCCATGTTTGTATGTATACTTTGCAATTCTCGGACTGGTCAACTAACTCACCCAGGATGACGTCCTCCCTCCTCTCCCCGAGCCGCATCGGCGACGTGAACCGGTCGCGGGTGTTGCAGTTGCTCTGCGACCGGGGGCCGCTGTCCCGGGCCGAACTGGCCAAGCTCGCCGGCGTCACCCGCGCCACCATCGGCAACATCGTGCAGGCGCTGATCGATGGCGGGCTGATCGAGGAAGGCGACACCTTGACGGGCGTTGGGCGGGTGGGGAAGCCCGGGCGCCCCGTCTGGTTCCGACCCGGAGCCGGCCGCTGCGGCGCCGTCGCGTTGCACGCTGACTCCGTGGAGGCGGCGATCGTCGACGCCAGGGGCGAGATCCTCGATCACGCCTCGAAAGCCCTCGACGGCGACGGGATAGACGAAGCCGCCATTATCAACGCCACCGTTGCCTCCCTGAGGGCGGTTCTGCCGAAGCGCAGCGAGGTGCTCGGCATCGGTGTCGCCGTTCCCGGCGTGTGCAACCCGGCGACAGGCACCGTCGTCGCATCCGGCCAGCTGCCGGCCCTTGCCGGGCGCGGGCTCGCCACCGCCCTTCGCCGCCGCTTCGACCAGTCGGTTCTGCTCGACAACGACTCACGGGCCCAAGCGCTCGGCGAGAAGTGGTTCGGACAAGGCCGGGGCCACCCCACATTCGTGTCGGTGCAGACCGGCCACGGGCTCGGGGCGGGGATCGTGCTCGAAGGCATCATCTTCCGGGGTTCCCGTGGCCTCACCGGGGAACTCGGCCACACCTGCATCGATGCTGCTGGAGCGGCTTGCCGGTGCGGACTGCGCGGGTGCTGGGAGACCATCGCCACCCTTGGCTGGCTCCGCGGCGAGGCCGGTCGTCGACGACTTCCCGGCGCCGCCCGACTCGATGCCGCCGCGCTGATGGCACTGGCGACCCGATCCTCCAAGGCCGACGACCTGGCCGACTGCTACGCCGAGAACCTTGCCGTCGGCCTGGCGAATCTGACGCAGTTGCTCGATCCCCAACTGTTGATCCTGCACGGCGACGTCGTCGGTGGCGGCGAGGAACTCCGCCGGCGGGTGGAGGAGGCGGTCCGGCGCCGCGCCCTGGCCTATCTCCGACCGACCATCCGCGTGGTGCTCTCGGAACTCGATCAGCGGGCGACGCTCCTCGGCGCCACCGGTCTCGTGCTCTCCGAGACCTACAACCTGACGACATGACCACGGGCGCGGGGCACGGCGGCGCCTCCGCCGGGCCGCCTGTGGTGGTGGTCGTCGGCTCGATCAACGCCGACCTGACCGCCCGGGTCGGCGCCTTTCCTCGGCCCGGCGAGACCGTCGTCGCCGACGAACTCACGTGTTCGTGGGGTGGAAAGGGCGCCAACCAGGCGGTGGCGGCGGCGCGCGCCGGCGCCCGGGTCGTCTTGTTCGGATGCGTCGGAAGCGATCATCTCGGCCTTGCGGCACTGGCCGACCTCCGAGCCAGCGGGGTGGACACCACTGGCGTCCAGCGCGTGGCCGGTCCCACCGGGCAGGCCATGATCGTCGTCGACGCTGGTGGCGAGAACACCATCGTGGTGGCCTCGGGTGCGAACGCGTCCGTCACCGGACCGTCCGATCAGGAGGTCGCACCCGCAGCCACGGGCGTCGTCCTGAGCGGATTCGAGGTGCCCGATGCCGCAGTTGTAGCCGCCGCGAGAGCGGCGGAGCGCTGGGGTTGGTGGTTCGTGTGCAACCCTGCGCCGGCACGGCCCCTTCCTGTCGAACTGGTGCTCGGCCCGCGGACCGTGCTGACGCCGAACGAGCGCGAAGCCGAGGCGCTCGGTGTCTCGGTGGCCGACATCCCGCGGAGTACCGGCGCCGTCGTCGTCGTGACTCGCGGCGCCGCTGGCGTCCTCGTGATCGACCGTTCGGGCTCGACCCGGTTCGATGCTCCGCTCGTGTCGGCCGTCGTCGACAGCACCGGCGCCGGCGACGTGTTCAACGGTGTGCTGGCCGCCCAACTGGCCATGGGGCAGTCGCTGACCGACTCGGTCGTCCATGCCATTGACGCGGCATCGGCCGCCGTCACCCGTCCCCACGCCCGATAGAGGCCTGGGACCGGCGCCGGCGGTCCCGTCGTCTCAGCTGACCACCTCGCCGCTAGCGGACGGGAAAGGCGCCTATCCCCGACCAGAGCGTCTCGAGTTGGTCGAGCTCGTCGCGCACCGAGCGCCCGATGCCGCGTCTGCGTGCAGGGGCGTCAGACTGGGATGAGATCGACGTGCACGCCGGCGGCCTCGGCGAGTCTCTTGAGGTCCGCTGGATCCGACGTGAGGATGTCATCCCCATCGGCAGCCAGACAGACGATCGCTGCGTCGATGGGATCGCTGGTGCGGGCCCGGCCAAGCAGGATTCCGGCCTTCTTGCCGAGGTGTTCGTCCAGGGACTTCACGTCCACGCCGGCCAGCAGGCGTGCGACCTCGGCTTGCCGGCCGGAGCCACCCCGCCAGATCTGTGCCACCACGCCGCCGTGGCTCAGAGGTGCGCGCTTGTTGAGGCGTTCCCGCTTGACCAAGGCGATGACATCTCGATCGCCCCGCTCGACAGCTATGAAAGCACCCGCGTCCAAAACCAGACTCATGCCACGCCGCGCCGTGACCCGGCGCGCTTGCCCGCTGATGAGCGCACGACCGTCGCCCGCCCGCGGGTCCGGCGAACCGCTTCGTCCATCTCGACGTCGGTGATCGCTCCGTGCTTGGCCTCGTAGTCCGCCAGGAAGGAGTCGAGACCTTGCATTCGGCTCTCGTGCTCTGCCTTCAACCGCAGGGCGTCATTCACCCACGCGCTGACGCTCTCGGCCCGCCCGTCCTCCACCGCCGACTGCGCGGCCTGCAGCAATTCGGTATCGACAGACGCCGAGAGCCGCTGTTTTGCTTTCATACGATCATGCTACGACGCTACCACCTTCGTAGCAACACTGAGCGACTCGCGCATCGAAACTGTCGCACCACCGAGCGAACAGGCCATGGCCTCGATCATCGAAACCCTCTCGGAACGAGTTTCTGCGCACGGTCACGCGATCGGATTTCGGGAAGCGAAGGAGGCTGGACGACCAGTCGAGACAGCATCTGAGCCGCTGGACCAGCTCATGTGGGATGTTCCAGGATGCTCGCCGACCGCGTAAGCGAGCGTCGTTTCCGAGGTCTGAGCTGCGCCAGGTGCTGCTGCGTCATGACGCAGCGCGGTCCCCGCTCGCCTCCTCCTGAAAGCGTCCGTGACGGGTTCACAATGGCCGCCCCGTAGGCCAGCAGGTGTACCGCAGCATCGGAGAGGCGGAGTGAGCTGGGGCGGAAGCCCTCCGACGGCGGCGACTGCCGCGCCGACAGCCCACGCAAGGGCGGCGTCCTGTCGTGTCGGAGGGGGGACTCCTACCTTGACCCCACCCTTACACAGCGGGGTGATCGATCTCCGATAGCGCAGGAACGAACTGGAACGCCGCCTGGTAAGGCGTCAACCATCTGGACGACGTCCAGTCGGCTCAGCCGGACACCGTCGGCAGCAGGTCGGGTGAAACTGCGACGGCCGCTCCTGCGATGACGAGAATGACGCCGACCGCGAGACCCGTGGCCCGTCCCCACGGAGCGACCTTCTCAATGAAGACCAACAACGCAACGGCGGCCATCGCCGCGACGTTCATCATGCCGAGCGGGATCAGGATGAGAAAGAGCACCCAGCAGCAACCCATGCAATACAGGCCGTGATGGAGGCCCATGCTGATCGCACCGGTGCGTCCATCCCGCCAGTGGCCCATCACGAACGCGAGTGGCGTTCGGCAGTGGCGAAGGCAGATTTCCTTCAGTGGGGTGACCTGATAGATGCCGGCGAGCATGACGAGCCCTCCGCCGGCGCGCCCCCAGTTCATGGCCACCCAGTCCGATCTCGCCGCCGCCGATTCGACTCCGGCGCTCAGCAGGTATGCGACTGCACCGAACGAGAACCAGAGCGCGAGGTACGTACCCATGAAGAGCGTGAGGGAGAGGGGATCGTTCCGCCGCATGCGTCCATACATGAGAACCATCGGTGCTGCGGCCGGGAACATCATGGCGACCATCATCGCCATCCACGTGCTGGCGAAGATCGGCCAGGAACCACCCATCGTGAGGTCAAGGCCCATCGAATCGTCCATGGCCATCGAGTTCGGAGGCTGGTCGAGGAAGACGATCCATCCCGCGACGGCGAGACCGACGAGCGCGACGAGGATCACGTTGCGCTGCCAGGCGATGACAGGCGGCAATGCGGATGCTGCGCTTTTCATCTCCATCCGTTTGCGGAACGACCCGGAACTGGCGTTCAGCCCTGCCAACTGAACGGATTGGCGAAACCGCTGAGGTCGGTACCGGAGTACTCGATGCCGAAAGCGGACACCGCAGACTTCGACACCGGAGCGACACCCATCGTGGGCCCTGCGGGATGGGCGACGATGTTGGTGAGGGTGACTTGTTCGCCGCCTTCGATCGTCATGCGGGTGCCGGAGTAGTCGACTGCGTCTCCGACCTTGACCCGGTGTCCGTTGCCGTCGGCCTCCACGGAGATCGCAGCCTGTTCGATCCCGAGGAACTCACCCATGAGCGGGCCGAGCGCTGCGGGCGGCCCACCCAGGGCACCGGAGAGCACTTCGCCGAGCTTCGCAACCTGATCACCAGTCGCCTTGTCGTCGATGAAGACGCCCATCTTCCAGTTGCCATCGAGCATTGCCGGCGGCGCCTCGCCGACCAGCACGAAGCTGCGACCCGAGACATCGAGGCCGTCGATGGAGCCGGCGTCGACTTGGAACGCCATGGCGAACCGGCAGTAGTCCTGCGTCGCCCGGTGGGCGAGGTTCGACCACGTGCATGGACAGATCGCATCGCACGAGCAGTTCTCAAAGAACTTTCCCTGGAGATTCCACGCCATCGTTCTCTCCTTCTCGAGCTGCTGACACGATTGTAAGCCCGGCTTACGCAACGCGCAACGGCCTCGTGCCTCGGGCAAAAGGGGGATGCGGCGAGCGCGTTGGCTGGTCAAAAACCTTCTGACGCAGAACATCGACGAGACCTACGACGCGGTCGTCGTCAACCTGACACATTTCTGCAAGGCTCTACATACCAAAGCGAGCTAAGTTTCACCCCTCTGACCTGGGCTTTTACGGTGTCGGAGGGGGGACTTGAACCCCCACACCCTTTCGGGCACCAGCCCCTCAAGCTGGCGCGTCTACCTATTCCGCCACTCCGACGTGGCGCCTCTTGTGTCCGAGGCGAGCCTGGACTCTAGCGCGGTCGGGGAGTGGTCTCACCCACCCGGACGTGACCATTCCCAAGCGTTCCAAGCCGCGCTGGCGGCGTAGCCGTTGGCCTGTACGCCGACCAACCCGTCCCGAAAGGCAACGACCGTGAGGGGCCGCCACAGCGGAAGCACCCTCGCTTCATCCTCGAGGACCTGCTCGAGGGCGGAGACGGCTTGGGGATCACCGGTGTCGGCCGCCGGCGCCCCAGCGACGTCGGGCCACCGACACACCCAGCAGTGGCCGAGGGGGTCGAGGGCGACGACGACGGCTGCTTCGAACTCGCCGTCTCGGAGCCAGCTCTCGACCCGATCCGACTCGGCTTGGCGAAGCTCGATGGTGCCACCAGCCGCTCGTGCCCGTTTCTGCATCGACCGGTGCACCAGGCCCGTCATCGGCTCCTCGGAGAACCCCACGAGGTCGAGCGTCCCGCCCTTCAGTGCGCCGACCTCGCCGACGGGTGCTCCGGACCACGTCTCGTCCTTGCCACCGGCGAAACCGTCGAGGAGGGTCGCCTCGCCGTCGAGCAGGGTGCGCACGAAGGACGAGCGATCGACGGATTGCAGCACGGCGCGCCGCTGTTCGAGCCCGAGGCGCTTCGGGTTCGTCTCGAGGGCGACGCTCCATCCGCCACCCGTCGCTCGGTCGACACGGACACCGGCCAGAGCTTGCAACTGGTCCGTTCTCACGGTCGCAGCCGGCGCCATCACGACGTCGAGCTCGTTGCCGGCGAGGAGCAACCGGGCCGTCGTCGAATCGGGGACGAGGACGAGGCGGACCTCGTCGAGGAACGCGGTCCTCCTCCCCCACCACCGATCGTTCCTGACCAGCACCGTCTCGAGTCCTGGCGTCATGGATCCGACGACGAACGGGCCGCCCCAGACTCCCGGTCGGGGCGCAGCCACCGAGTCCTG
>JBKJLU010000383.1:0-2849 GCA_046596815.1 Acidimicrobiales bacterium
CGACCCCCTCAATCTCGAGGTCAAGGCTTCGGACACGGCCATCGTCAAGGTGCTCAGCCCCGGCATCTCGCTGACCAAGACGGTGAACGGACTCGAGAAGGTCACCGTGCACGAGGGCGACAACCTCACCTACCTCATCACCGTGACCAATACCGGAGACGCGTCCATCGAGCTCACCACGTTCGGTGATGTCGTCGGCGGAGGCACCGCTGCCGTCCCCGGCAACTGCGCCACGGTCGTCTCGAGCACGCTTCTCGCTCCCGGCGCCTCACGCTCGTGCACGTACAGCGTGAATGCGGGCGCTGGCGACCGCGCCAACACCGCCACCGTCAAGGCGGTCGAACCGGTGTTGGGTACGCCCCTCACCGCTTCGGACACAGCGCTGGCCAAGGTGATTCGCCCCCTCATCGACATCGACAAGACCGTGAGCCCGACGCTGGCCCACGAGGGTGACGCCGTCACCTACAAGCTCGTCGTCACCAACACGGGCACGACCGACCTGACGCTGACCGCCCTGACCGACAAGCTCGGCGCCGCCGCCGCCAAGGACATCCTCACCGTCTGCGGCTTCAGCACCTCGACCAAGCTGGCGGTCAAGGCATCGATCGAGTGCACCTACGCCGGCGTTGCCGGAGCGGATGACACGACGAACGTGGCCAAGATCAGCGCCGTCGACAGCCTCGGCGGCGACAAGGGCAACGTCTCGGACACCGACGATGCCGTGATCGACGTCATCCACCCGGCCATCACCCTCACCAAGGACGCCAGCGCACCGGTCGTCCACGCGGGTGACCCGGTCACCTACACGGTCCGATTCGAGAACACCGGCGACACGCCTCTGACCCTGACGAGCCTCACCGACAAGGTCAACGACGATGCCGCCAAGAACATCCTCGCCTCCTGCGGATTCTCGACGACGACCGTCCTCCAGCCGACGCAGGTGCTGACGTGTACCTATGTGGTGACGACCGGCACCGTCGATCTGCTCAACACGGCCGCCGTGGCCGCCATCGACATCGTCGGCGGCGTCAAGGGTCGGGTGACCGCCAACGACGATGCTGCGGTCGAGGTCCTGAACCCCGCCATCACCATCGTGAAGACGGCGACGCCGCTGGTCGTCCGTCCGAACCAGCCGGTGACCTACACACTCGTCGTCACCAACACCGGCGACACCTCGCTGACGATCACCAGCCTCACAGACCTGGCCAACGGCAGCAACGTCGTCCTCTCGTCCGAGTGCCTCGGTCTCATCGGTGACGCTCTGGCCATCGGAGCTTCGGTCGGCTGTGAATACGTGGTACCCGCTGGCAACGAGGACATCCACAACGTCGCCGCCGTCGAGGCGGTCGACAAACTCGTCCGGGCGGTGACCGACGACGACGATGCTGACGTCGAGGTCATCGTGCCCTCGATTCAAGTCATCAAGGACGCCGACAAGGCGCTGGTCCACGCCGGCGACCTCATCACCTACTCGGTGACGGTGAAGAACACCGGCGACACGCCGCTGCGCCTCACCAGCCTCACCGACGCAGTCAACGGGGCCATTCCGGCCACTGACATCCTGAGCACCTGCAAGCTCTCGAACGAGACGGTGTTGCAACCCGGGGCCTCCACGTCGGTGTGCACCTATACAACGGTCGCCGGCACCGTCGACCTCCTCAACGTGGTCGTGGTCAAGGCCGTCGACAAGCTCGGCGGCACGGTCACCGACGACGACGGCGCCTTCGTCGACGTGCTCAACCCGCTCATCACCATCGTCAAGTCGGTCGACAAGCCCTTGGCCCATGCCGGAGACACGGCGACCTACACCCTGGTCGTCACCAACACCGGCGACACCGACCTGACGATCACGTCGCTCGACGACGCGGTCAACGGCGGCACGGCCACGAGCCTGACGGGCTGCGGCATCATCGGCACGACCCTGGCCCCGAAGGCCACGGCGACGTGCACCTACACCGTCGTCCTCGGGACGGCCGATGTGGCCAACGTCGCCACCGTCTCGGGCGAGGACGAGTTGAAGAAGAAGGTGACCGACGATGACGACGCCTTCGTCGACGTGCTGAACCCGGCCATCACCATCGTCAAGTCGGTCGACAAGCCACTGGTGCACAGCGGCGACACCGTGACCTACACCCTCGTCATCACCAACACCGGCGACACCGCACTGACCATCACGGCGCTCATCGATGGGGTCAACGGTGCTCCGGCCGTGAGCCTCACCTCGTGCGGGCTCATCGGCGATGTACTCGCCGCCGGCGCCACCGCCGACTGCAGCTACACGACCAAGGTCGGCGCCATTGACCTCACCAACGTGGCCAAGGTCACGGGCCAGGACAGCTTGAAGAAGGACGTGTCGGATGACGACGACGCCTTCGTGAACGTCCTGAACCCCGGCGTCGACATCGTGAAGTCGGTCGACAAGCCCGTCGTGCACGCCGGCGACACGGTGACCTACACCCTCGTCATCACCAACACGGGCGATGCGCCGCTCACCATCACGGCCCTCGACGACGCCGTCAACGCGGCGCCCGCCGCGAGCCTGGTTTCGTGTGAGGTCATCGGCCGTACGCTCGCCGTGCGGGAAGCGGTGACGTGCACCTACACCTCGGTCGTCGGTACGAGTGACGTCACCAACGTCGCCACCGTCTCGGGCGAGGACGAATTGAAGAAGAAGGTGACGGACGATGACGACGCCAAGGTCGATGTCATCAACCCGGCCATCACCATCGTCAAGTCGGTCGACAAGCCGCTGGTGCATACCGGCGACACCGTGACCTACACCCTCGTCATCACCAACACCGGTGACACCGCACTGACCATCACCGCCCTTGACGATGCGGTCAACAACG
>JBKJLU010000430.1:0-2835 GCA_046596815.1 Acidimicrobiales bacterium
ACGTCACTCGGGTTGGCCATGGCCACGACCAACGCACCCTGGTCCCACGCGATCCCGATGGCCCGCAGGCGGCGGGCAAACCGCTCGCGGATGGCAAGTCCAGCGTGCTCGTCGGGCACCAGATCCTCGAGGTCGACGAAGCGGATCCCGAACTGTTCGGCCAACACCCGAACGAGCTGAGCCTCCGACACCGCTCCTCGGGCCACGAGCAAATCGCCGATGCGACCGCCGTCAGCCAGCTGCTCGCGTAGCGCCTCGTCGACCACGTCCCGGGAGACGAAGCCGTGCCGGATGAGCACCTCACCGAGCGGCGTCCGGTGGCGGGTCGGCGTCGGGGATTCGTTCATTGCTCGGAACATCGGCCCCGCGGGACCTGACCTGTACAGAGTTCGCCCAAAAGAACTAGTCATTCTTCTTCGAAGTTGCAGGTTGCTACACGAGAAAGCATGAAATACAGTGACGGTGTTGGTAGCGCTTCCCCTTCACCTCGTTCCTGCTCCCTGCGGAGGATCTCCCTTGCGTTCGGCTCCCGTCCTCGTCCCTCTCGAGTCCCTCACCATCCACCCGTGGCCCGATCCGGTCATCGATTCCCTGGGCCACCACCCCTGCTCGCCCTATGTCGAGAATTTCTGGCTGGGCGTGCTCGGCCCGAGCACGACATTTTTGTTGCGTCATCTGGTGACGACGCTCGAGGCCACCGCCGACGGCTACGAGTTGCCGCTCGGCATCACCGCCCGCCGGCTCGGTCTCGGCGACAAGGGAGGGCGGCACTCGCCGTTCATGCGTTCGCTGGCCCGCCTCGTGCAGTTCGAACTGGCCCAGATGGAAGACGAACGGACCCTGGCCGTGCGGCGCCGGGTGCCTCCGCTGAACCGTCGCCAGGTCCTGCACCTGCCCGAGTTGTTGCAGACGGCCCACCTCCACTGGCAGGAGCAGCAACTCCGGACGCCGCCGCTCGAGGCCATGCGCCGGCGCTCGCGTCAGCTTGCCCTCACGTACCTCGAGACCGGGCTCGACCTCGAGGAGACCGAGCGCCAGCTGCTGCGCCTCAGCTACCACCCCTCGATCGCCCACGAGTCCACGACCTGGGCCCAGGAGCGCCACGAAGTGGCCTTGACCGAGGTGCTTCGAGTGACCTGAGCGGCCGAGGCGACGTCACCGGCCGAGATGCATACTTGGTGACGGCAGGTGAACGGCGGCGGGCGCCGGCATGCCGGGAAGCGGACCATGACCACCTTGAACGATCCGGACACCGGGCAGTTGGATTTCGTCCCACCGGGGCCGGGATCGTGGCGCCTGGACACCATCCACACGCCTTTGCCCGTGACGCGATGCGCCCAGGAGGTGGTGCCGCCGGCGATGGGTGCTGGATTCGCCCAGACGCTCGAGCGGTACGGCCTGCCCTTGAAGAAGTTCCTGGGGGCGTCGGTGAACGGGTTCTCGTACGGCCAGATGGTGCCGATCGACCCCTCCGAGTTCGAGGCCAGGGCGAAGTCGGCTGACGAGGCGTTGGCGAACAAGCGTTGGCGAGGTGACCTCGAGCGCTGGGACGCCGAGGTCAAGCCCGAGGCCATCCGTCTTCACGGTGAACTCGCCAGGGTCGACCTCGACGCCCTCGGCGTGACCGATCTCATCGGTCATCTCCGAGCCTGCCGCGACCACTGGTCGGCCATGCTCACGCAGCACCACTCGTTCAACGGCGCCGCCATCGTTCCCCTCGGAGACTTCCTGGCGTTCACCGGCGAGGTGACCGGCTTGCCGGCGAGCACCGTGCTCGAGCTCTTCGCCGGCGCCTCTCCGGTCTCGAGGGGCGACTGTCCCGAGGTGCAGGCCGTGGTCGCCGCCATTGGCGACGACGCCGCCGCCGAACGTGTCCTCGCTTCGTCGGCGACGCCCGGGGAGATTCTCGAGCAGCTGCAGGGTGATTCCGTTTCGGCAGCGTCGGCCGAGGCGGTGCGCTCGTGGCTCGCCCTCGTCGGCCATCGGTTGCTCGACGGCTTCGACGTGCAGTACCCCTGTGCCATCGAGCGCCCCGCCGTCCTCGTCTCCGCGCTTCGTTCCTCCCGAATCCAGCCGGCGACGGTGGATGTGAGCGGGCGAGTGGCCGTGGTCAGGGCGCAGGTGCCGCCCGCCGATGTCGAGGAGTTCGATGTCCGCTACGCCGAAGCCCGGTCGTCGTACCGGCTGCGAGATGAGCGAGGCGTCTACAGCGAGGTGGGCGCCATCGGCTTGATGCGCCTGGCCATGTTGGCGGTCGGCCGCCGGTTGGTCGAGGCGGGCGCGATCGAGGCTGCCGAACTCGCCGTCGACGCAACGTGCGACGAGTTGGCGGCGTTGCTCACCGGGCAACCGGGTCCTGCCACCGACGAACTCAGCCGCCGCCGCCAGTATCGGACGTC
This sequence comes from Acidimicrobiales bacterium, assembly GCA_046596815.1. Classification (GTDB taxonomy): domain Bacteria; phylum Actinomycetota; class Acidimicrobiia; order Acidimicrobiales; family CADCTF01; genus DATLED01. Next base: position 2,400 of record JBKJLU010000430.1, read on the forward strand.
GCGCACGATCGCCGACGCGCCACCGCTGCTCGGTGCCCCTCCGTCACCTTCCCCGCCGCTCGAGATGCTGCCGCCGGCGATGGGCCGGATCACTCGCGCCATGTTCACCTACATGGAACACATGAGCCCGCCGGCCTCGACCGTGTCGGACGAGGGGCGGTTGGAGGGGGTTCCCGCCAACCCCGGCGTGCACGAGGGTCGAGCCCGCGTGGTCCATGACATCGACGACCTCGCCGACTTCGAGGAGGGGGATGTCCTCGTGACCATCACCACCGCCGAGTCATTCAACCTCGCGCTGTCGCTGGCGTCGGCGGTGGTCACCGATCAGGGCGGACTGCTGTCCCACGCGGCCATCCTGGCCCGGGAGTACGGCATCCCCGCGGTGGTCGGGACCGGGGGCGCCACCACTTCGATCAGCAACGGCGACTGGTTGCGG
>JBKJLU010000305.1:0-3800 GCA_046596815.1 Acidimicrobiales bacterium
GCAATGGACGTGGGGCGCATCGCCGAGCACGTCGACCACCTCGTTCGCCCCGGTCATCTGTCCGTCGATGCGATACGGATTGATCGAGTTGACGACCGTGACCGGCGCCCGCTGCCCGAGGTCGCGCACGATGTCGAGGGCCACGTCGAAGTTGCCCCGGATCTGCATCACCTTGGCCCCGTGGATGAGCGCCTGGGCGAGCTTGCCGAGCGCGATGTAGCCCTCGGGGATCAGCACCGCACAGGTGAGTCCGGCCCGCGCCGCGTAGGCCGCCGCCGACGCTGACGTGTTGCCGGTCGAGGCGCACACCACCGCCTTGGCGCCCTCTTCCACGGCCTTGGAGATGGCCAACGTCATGCCCCGGTCCTTGAACGAACCCGTCGGATTCAGTCCTTCGAACTTCAGGTAGACGTTGGCCCCGACGCGATCCGACAGGCGAGGCGCCGGGAGCAGCGGCGTGTTGCCCTCCTGCAGGGTCACGACCGGGGTGTCGGCCGACACCGGGAGGAACTCCCGGTACTCCTCGATCAGACCGCGCCAGCCGGCCGCACCCACCGGCTACTCCTGGCCGACGACGCGCAACAGGGTGCCGATGCGGTCCACGGCGTCGAGTTCGCGTAGGTCGGCGAGGGTGGCCTGCATCGCCCGCTCCTTCGCTGTGTGCGTGATGAAGATCAAGCGGGCCTCGTCGCCCAAGCCCTCCTGCTCCATCGATCTGATCGACACGCTGTGGTCGCCGAACACGCCGGCCACGGCAGCCAGCACACCCGGGCGGTCGGCAACCTCGATGGACAGGTAGAACTGCGAGCTCGTGTCGGCCATGGAGTGGATGACCGCTGGTTCCGGGATCGACGTGCGGCCCGAGGCGCCGACGCGGAGATTGTGGGCGGCGTCGACGAGATCGCCGAGCACCGCACTGGCTGAGGGCATGCCCCCGGCGCCCTGACCGTAGAGCATGAGGTCGCCCACGGCTTCGGCCTGGATGAACACGGCGTTGAACGCGTTGCGAACGGCTGCGAGCGGGTGCGTGGTCGGCACCATCGTCGGGTGCACGCGCACGGCCACCTCGTTGCCGACGCGCTCGGCGATGGCCAGCAGCTTCACCACGTAGCCCATCCGGGCGGCGAAGGCGATGTCGGCGGCGGTGACCCCAGTAATCCCCTCGCGGTGGACGTCGCTGGCGACCACGCGCTGCCCGAACCCGACCGTCGCGAGGATCGCAGCCTTGGCCGCGGCGTCGAAGCCCTCGACGTCGGCGGTCGGATCGAGCTCGGCAAACCCGAGCTCCTGCGCCTCGCGCAACGCGTCGTCGTAAGACGCGCCCTGCTCGGACATCTTCGTGAGGATGTAGTTGGTCGTCCCGTTGACGATCCCCATCATGCGGACGATGCGGTCCCCGGCGAGCGACTCACGCAGTGGGCGCAGCAACGGGATCCCGCCGCCAACCGATGCCTCGAACAGCAGGTCGACCCTGTTCGACACGGCCGCCTCGAACAGCTCGGGGCCGACATTGGCGAGAAGCTCCTTGTTGGCGCTCACGACCGGCTTCCCCGCCCGCAGCGCATCGAGAATGAACGACCGGGCGGGCTCCACGCTGCCCATGAGTTCGACGATGACGTCAACGTCTGGGTCCTTCACCAGCGCGACCGTGTCATCAGTGAGGATGCCATCGGCCAGCTCGACCGGCCGTTTTTTGGTGACGTCGAGGACGGCGACCCGTACGAGCTCAAGCCGCACCCCGGTGCGCTCGGCAATGTCGTCCGCCCGCTCGGTGAGAAGCTGGACGAGGGCCGCGCCGACGTTCGAGAACCCGATGACGCCGACTCGGACGGGGGCCGTGTTCACCCGGGGAGGCTACCGCTCCGCATTTGGCAGGGGAATCCCGCCGCCGATGGCGGGATTCCGCTGCCAAAAGCGGTTCGGAGGCTACGCGTCCAGGCGGAGGAGGTCGTCGTTGTTCTCGCGGCGCACGACGACGCGGTCGTGTCCGTCGCGTACGAAGACCACGGGTGGACGGGGAACCTTGTTGTAATTGGACGCCATGGAGTGGCCGTAGGCCCCGGTCACCGGAGTGGCCAGGAGGTCGCCGACCTCGAGGTCGGCGGGAACGCAGGCGTCCCGCACGATCACGTCCCCCGACTCGCAGTGCTTCCCGACGACGGTGACGGATCGGGGCCGGGGAGCGTCGACCGACCGTGGGAGGAAGGCCTCGTAGCCCGAGCCGTAGAGCACCGGACGGGGGTTGTCGCTCATGCCCCCGTCGACGGCCACGTAGGTGCGGATGCCGGGCAGGTCCTTGATCGTGCCGACCCGGTACACGGTCATGGCGGCGGCGGCGACGATCGAGCGACCGGGCTCGGCGGTGAGCCGGGTGTCGTCCGCAATTCCCGAATGCCCACAGGCCTCGCGCACGTTGGCCGCCCACTCCATGATCGTCGGAGCCTCCTCGCCTTCGACATAGGGCACGCCGAGGCCGCCGCCGATACACAACTCGGGCAGACCGAGCGGTCCGAAGAAACGGGCCAGGACCTCGACCTCTTTGCGGAACGAGTCGAGCAGGAAGATCTGGCTCCCGATATGCGCGTGGACGCCGACGAGATCGATGCCCGCCAGACGGTCGATGCGGGCGACCGCTTCTGCGGCCGCTCCGCTGGCGATGGAGAACCCGAACTTCGAATCCTCCTGGCCGGTCATCACGTACTCGTGGGTGTGCGCCTCGACCCCGGGAGTGACCCGGATGAGAACCGAGACCTCGGCTCCGGCCATGGCCAAGGCTTCGAGACGGTCGATCTCGTCGAAGGAGTCGACGATGATCCGGCCGACGTCGGCTTCGACGGCTGCGGTCAGCTCGGCCGTCGACTTGTTGTTGCCGTGCAACACCAGGCGCTCGCCCGGGACCCCGCTGGCCAGGGCAACGTGGAGTTCGCCACCGGTCGAGACGTCGATGCACATGCCCTCTTCGAAGGCCAGAGTCGCCATCGCCTTGCAGAGGAACGCTTTCGACGCATAGGCCACGCCGTCCCCGAACGCGGCGACCGCCTCCCGACAACGCTGACGGAGGTGCTCCTCGTCGTAGATGAACACGGGAGTGCCATGCCGTTCGACCAGATCGAGGACGTCACAGCCTCCGATCGACAGCCGTCCGTCGGAGGCGATCGACGCCGTCATCGACAGCAGCGAGTGCGGTAGGGGCCCCGGCATTTGCGAACCAGTTTGACCGGCGCCGTGGCCTTCTCCGACGATTGACCATGAATACCGTTCGTCACGGAGGTGGGCCTCCCCCCGTCGCCACGCTCACGGGCCGGCTCCAGTCGGCCATCGAGATGGTGCTGGGGTCGGAGTTCCGTGGCGCTGACCCCGTCCTGCGGCCCTCCGCATCTCCAAAGTTCGGCGACTTCCAGGCGAACGCGGCGATGGCATTGGGCAAGCGGACGGGACGGGTGCCGCGCGAGCTCGCTGCCGCGCTCGTCGAGGCCCTCGAGGTCGACGACATCTGCTCGAACGTCGAGGTCGCAGGACCCGGGTTCATCAACCTCACGCTCCGCAACGAGGTCCTCGCGACCGCGGCCATCGCGCTCCTCGCCGACGACCGCCTCGGCGTGCCGACGGTCGACGCGCCGACGAGGACGGTCATCGACTACTCGAGCCCGACGTTGACAAAGGAGATGCACATCGGGCACCTGCGCTCGACCGTCATCGGCGACGCTCTCGCCCGCACGCTCGAGTTCGCGGGGCACGACGTCGTCCGGCAGAACCACTACGGCGAATGGGGCACCCAGTTCGGCATGCTCATCGAGCAC
>JBKJLU010000323.1:0-7857 GCA_046596815.1 Acidimicrobiales bacterium
CCATCATCGAGCGAGCCCACCTCCGTGGCGTCCAGGTCGTCGCCTGGTACCTCCCCACGTTCGAGGACAACACCAACGACCTCAATCGCCTCGTGGCCAGCGCCGGTCTCGACGTCGACGGCATCGCCGTCGACATCGAGTCACGCAAGGTCGGTGACAATGACGAGCGCAGTGCCCGCCTGGTCGACCTCAGCCGTCGACTACGAGAAGCGCTGCCCGGCCGGGCCATCGGCGCCATCGTGATGCCGCCGGTACAACTCGAGGTTGTGAATCCGGCGTTTTGGCCGGGCTTCCCGTGGCAGGAGATCGCGCCGTTCTACGACGTCTGGCAGACGATGGGGTACTGGACCGACCGCAAGGAATCGTCGGGCTACCGCGACCCCTATCGCTACACCGCCGAGAACATCCAGCGCCTCCGGGCCAACCTCGGCAATCCGTCGGCCGCCGTCCATCCCGTCGGTGGCGTCGGCGCACTGGGCAACGGCGACATCGAGGCGTTCCTCCGGGCGTCTGTCGAGAACGGCGCCATCGGTGGCTCGATCTACGACTTCCGCACCACCCGCACCGAGGCCTGGCCCGCCCTCCGCAAGTTCCGCTCCACCTAGGTTCGGCAGCAAGTGTGACCCACGGCACAGGTGATGTGCTCTCGAGGCGGGTACAGGACGGACGTGCCTGCTGGAGATCTCCGATCCGAACTCGCCCGCGCCCGTGCCTTCGCCCGCCGGCTCGACCACAGCGATCCGATGGCCCCCGTGCCGCCGGCCAACCTGCCGCCAGGACGGGTCGTCGAACTGCCGGGTCGGGGCGAGATCTTCGTGCGAGAGCGCCTCGGCGCACCGTCGCAGCCCACGATTCTCCTGCTGCACGGATGGACGGCCTCGGCCGACCTCAACTGGTTCCGGGCTTATGACGCCGTGTCGCCTCTCGGGCGCCTCTTGGCCGTCGACCACCGAGGCCACGGTCGAGGGATGCGTTCCGAGCAGCGCTTCACCCTCGAGGATGCCGCCGACGACGCGGCTGCGTTGTTGCGCACCCTCGGAACCGGCCCGGCCGTCGTGGTCGGCTACTCCATGGGCGGGCCCATCGCCGCCCTGTTGTGGCAGCGCCACCCCGACCTCGTGCGGGGACTGGTGTTCGAGGCCACCGCCCTCGAGTGGCAGGCGACGCGACGCGAGCGCTTCGTCATGCGCTTCATGGGAGGTCTGGAGTTCGGTCTGCGACTCGGGCGGCCCAAGGGTCTGCTCGAGCGGGTCATGCGTGGAGCCGTTGACGAGTCGCCCGATCTCCAGCCGCTGCTCGGTTGGCTGAAGGCCGAGGTGCGACGCGGCGACCCGACGGCGCTGGCCGACGCCGGACGGGCGCTCGGTCGCTACGACGCCCGGCCGTTCGCCGGCTCGGTGAACGTCCCGACGGCCGTGGTCGTCACGACCCAGGATCGTCTGGTGAAACCACGCAAGCAGCGCTCGCTGGCCAACGCCATTCCTCAGGCGACGACATGGGAGGTCAAGGGCGACCATGACGTCTGTCTCGTGAGACCGCGCCAGTTCGCCGACGTCACCGTGGCCGCCATCTCGGACGTCATTGCCCGCAGCGCTCAGACCCAGACCCTTGGTCAGGCGGAGGGCTTCGAGGACAACACGACGCGCGTCGCCGGATGGGGCGTGTAGCTCTTCGCCGGCCGGCTCTCGAGGTAGCCGACGAACATCTCGTAGATGGTGGCGCCCACCATCTCGACGATCTCGTCGCGCATCGTCTGATAGACGGCGTGGGCGTCGATGAAGGCCTCGGGACCCTCGGTGCACCACCAGTGGAACTCGTCGCCGCCGGCGCCCCAATGCTTGCGGTCCCATTGGATGACGCGTGAGGTGACATGCCCGTCGCCGTCCTCGGTGTCCTCGCGACGGAGCGGCAGTTGCCAGCACACGTTGGGCTTGAGGTCGAGCGGCCGCTCGCCCCGCTCGACCGCCGCTTGGTGCAATGCGCAGCCGGGGCCGTTGGCGAAGCCGGGACGGTTGAGGAAGATGCAGGCACCATCGACCTGACGGGTCAGCGTGTCGCCATCGTCGTTGACTTTCAGGACCTTGAGCTTCCCGCTCTTGGTCGTGCCCTTGTCGATGAACTGCCAGTGCTTCGCCGTCAGCGTGGCCGCCGCCGCCTCCGTCTTGGCGATGTCCTCGGCGTCGGTGAAGTGGGCTCCGTAGCTACAGCATCCCTGCACGAGCTCGGGGGCCGGTCCGGTGAGGACACCTTGGCAACCGCGCCCGAAGATGCACGTCCATCGGCTGGTCAGAAAGGTGACGTCGAACATCCAGGTTCGGTGCTCTTCCGGATCCTCGAAGGAGATCCACTCGTGGGTGTCGACGGGTGCGGAGTTGGGTGCAGATGTCATGGATGCGAGAGCGCGGCGGCGAGCTCGGCCCAGAGCTCGCCTGCGCAGAGCAGACCTTTCTCGAACTGATCGAGCAACATGCGCTCGTTGGGGGCATGGAATCGGTCGCTCACCAAGGCGATGCCGAGGTAGAGCACCGGGCTGGCGAGCACTCGGCCGAGCGCTTCCTCGGGACCGCTGCCGCCCTCCCGGGTGAGCAGCGGCTCGGTTCCCCAGACGCGCGCCATCGCCCGCGAGAGCGCGGCCACGGCCGGATGGTCGGGTGGCGTCATGGCCGGCGCGACCGCACCGAGCGGTTCGACCCACCACTCGATGCCTGACGGGATCTCGTCGATGAGCCACTGCTCGAAGGCGACCCGGAGGGTTTCGGGTTCCTGGTCCGGGACGAGGCGGAACGAGACCTTGGCGTTGGCCGTCGCCGGCACGATGGTCTTGATGCCGGCCCCGCCGTACCCGGTCGTGATGCCGGTGACCTCCGCCGTCGGGCGAGTCCAGATGCGCTCGAGCGTCGTACGACCGATCTCGCCGGTCAGTCGCTGCACGCCGGCCGTCACCTTGAACTCGTTCTCGTCGAACGGAAGGAGGTCGAGACTCGACCGCTCGACGTCGCTCAAGGGACGCACCTGGTCGTAGAAGCCGGGGATGGCGACCCGGCCGTCGTCGCCGTGCAGCTTTGCCACCAGTGTGGCCATCACGTGGGCGGCGTTGGGGACGGCGCCACCGAACGACCCCGAGTGGAGGTCTCCCGCGGCGGTGCGGAGGTTGACGTCGAAGGCCATGAGTCCCCGCATACCGATGCAGAACGACGGCACGTCCGGCGCCCACATCGTCGTGTCGGACACGACGACGACGTCACAGGCGAAGCGCTCGCGTTGGTCGACGAGCAGTGCCTCGAAGTGGGGACTCCCGACCTCTTCCTCGCCCTCGATGAGGAACTTGAGGTTGACCGGGAGCCGGCCCTCGGTTCGCAGGAGGCCCCGAGCCGCTTCGATCTCGTAGAACGTCTGGCCCTTGTCGTCGACAGCTCCGCGGGCCCGTAACTCGCCGTCGACGATCACCGGTTCGAACGGAGGGGAATCCCACAGGTCGAGAGGGTCGACCGGCTGGACGTCGTGATGCCCGTAGACGAGCGCCGTGGGGGCGCCCGCGCCGGCATGGAGCCAGTCGCCATAAACGGCGGGCGCCCCCGGCGTCTCGAGAAGTTCGACGTGCTCGAACCCCGCCTCGGTGAGCAGCTCGGCGGCGCGCTCAGCCGACGCGCGGACGTCACCGGCGTGCTCGGGCAGCGCCGAGATCGACGGGATGCGAAGCCAGTCGACAAGGGTGGAGAGGATGCGATCCCGCTCGGCTTCGAGATAGCCGGCAAGGCGGAGCGCGTCGGCCATCGCCGCGAGGGTAGTGGCCCTACGATCGCTCTCGATGAGTCATCCGATGACAACGCCCGTCGTGCGCGCTCCGGAGACCGACGACGAGTGGCGAGCGTGCAACCGCATCGCGGCTCGCGCGTTCAACGGTGAGTTCACGACAGAGGCGGACGAGCGGTGGCTGAAGGAGGCCCATCGCGACCGTTGCCTGGCCGTCTTCGTCGGCGACGACGTCGCCGCATGGGCCCAAGTCCGTCCGTTCGGACAGTTCTTCGGCGGGAGGTCCGTCCCCATGGGCGGCTACTCGCCGGTGGTTGCGACCGCCGAGTATCGGGGCCGAGGGTTCGGATCACTGATCACCGCCGCCCACTTCCCCCACCTGCGGGAGCGGGGCGAGGTCATCGCCGGCCTGTATCCAGCTCAGACCCAGCTGTATCGCGGCACTGGCTTCGAGATCGCCGGGGTGTTGGCCCATCACGAGTTCCCCACCCGCAGCCTGCACAAGTTGCGGCCCAACGGGAACGTGCCTTTGCGGGCGGCGACGATCGACGACATCCCGGCCATCAAGGACTGCTACCGGCGCTTCGCCGCCCGCCACGATGGGTGGCTCGACCGGCCTGACGTGTGGTGGGACCGACGTCTCATCGATGTCGAGAAGTTCGCCCAACAGTTCGTGTACGTCGTCGACGGTGAAGACGGCGGTGCCGGGTCACTGGCCGGTTACGTGCGGTACAGCCAACGCCGGGCGCGCCCCTTCGGCTACACCCTCGAGGTGCACGAGTTGTGCGCCGAGGAGTCCGACGTGGCCCTGGCCCTCTGGCGATTGTTGGGCACCTCGTCGACCCAGGCCGAGTTGGTGCGCGTCGCCGGCCCGGCTGAGCAGCCGCTCTTGCTGTTGCTGGTCGACCAGGATCTCAAGACGAGAGCGGAGATCCGGTGGATGCTGCGCTTGGTCGACGCCGCCGGCGCCATCGCCGCACGCGGCTTCTCCCGAGCCGTTCGCGCGTCGATCGATCTCGACGTCGTCGACAAGCACTGTGACTGGAACAACGGCCGGTGGCGACTGGTGGTCGAGGAGGGCCAAGGGCGGCTCGAGCGGGGTGGATCCGGCGATGTCTCGTTGTCGGTGAACGCCTTCTCGGCGCTCTACAGCGGCTACGCCTCGGCGTCGACCTTGCGCGAGAACGGGCTCATCACCAGTGGCGACCACGCCGATCTCGCCGACCTGAGCGCAGTGTTCGCCGGGCCGACACCATCGATCGCCGACTTCTACTGATGGGGAACACGCGGCTCGCCGATCTCGTCGCCGATCTCCGCACCGTGTTGTCGTCCGATCGGGTGCTCGATGCGCCGTTGTCGTTGCAGCTCTACGCCCGCGATGCGTCGGTGATCGAGGGCCAGGCCAGCGCCGTGTGCTTTCCCTGCACGACCGCCGAGGTGCAGGCCGTCGTGCGGGTGGCCCGCCGCCACGGTCGGGCCATCGTCCCCCGTGGTTCCGGCACCGGGCTGGCCGGCGGAGCCGTCCCCGTCTCGGACGAGGGGCAGCCGCCGCCGGTCGTGGTCGTCACCACCAAGATGGACGCCGTCCTCGAGGTCGACGCCGAGGATCGAATCGCCTGGGTGCAGCCAGGTGTGTTGAACCTCGATCTCTCCCGCATGACCGCCGTCCATGGTCTGCACTTCGCACCCGATCCGTCGAGTCAGCAGTCGTGCTCGGTCGGCGGCAACGTGGCCAACAATTCGGGCGGCCCGCACTGCCTGCTGTACGGCGTCACCAGCGCCCACGTGCTGGCCATCGAGGTGGTGTTGCCCGACGGGTCTCTGACCGTGCTCGGCGGACTCGAGGCCGATGTCCCCGGGTACGACCTGCGGGGAGCATTCGTCGGCAGTGAGGGGACGATGGGCATCGCCACCCGCATCGCCGTGCGCCTGACTCCGAACCCGCCGGCGGTACGCACCCTGCTCGCCGACTTCACGTCGGTCGAAGAGGCGGCGGCCGCGGTGAGCGGCATCATCGCCGCGGGAATCGTGCCTGCAGCTCTGGAGATGATGGATGCCGCGATCACCAGTGCCGTGGAGGATTATGTCCACGCCGGGTTTCCCCGTGATGCCGCCGCCGTGTTGCTGGTCGAAGTCGACGGACTCCCCGACGGCGTCGATGCCGCCGCCGCCGCCATCCAGGAGGTCGTGCTCGCCCACGGTGCTCGCGGCGTGCGGGTAGCCGCCGATCTGGCCGAGCGCCAACTGCTGTGGAAGGGCCGCAAGTCGGCTTTCGGGGCCATCGCCCGCATCGCCCCGAACTACTACCTCCACGATGCGGTGGTACCGCGCACCAAGTTGGTCGGTGTCCTGCGCGAGATCTATGCCATCGCCGACCGCCATGACCTGTTGGTGATGAACGTCTTCCATGCGGGCGACGGCAACCTCCATCCGCTCATCGTCTTCGACCGCCGAGTTCCCGGGACGATGGAGCGGGTGTTGCTTGCCGGCGGCGAGATCATTCGGGCGTGTGTCTCCGCGGGTGGCGTGCTGTCGGGCGAGCACGGCATCGGTCTCGAGAAGCGCGACTACATGTCGATGATCTTCACCGACGACGACCTCGAGGCCCAGGCACGACTGCGCGAAGTGTTCGATCCCGAGCATGCGTGCAACCCCGGCAAGGTCCTTCCCGGTGGATCGCGCTGTGGCGACCTGCAGTCGGTGCCGGAGGGCGCATGGATCTGATGGTCCCGGCGCCGGTTGCGCCGACGTTGCGCTCGTTCGCCGACGAGGTGGGCGGGGCCGAGGACGGACCGGTCACCTGCGTCGGGGGCCGGACCCAGTGGGGCATCGGCGGCGCGCCCGACGCGTCAGCTCGCGAAGTCTCGGCACCAGCAGGAATCGTGGAGTTCGAGCCAGCGGAGATGGTCGTGCGGGTGCATGCGGGCACCACCGTGGCCGAACTCGACGACGTCCTGGCGGCGAAAGGTCAGCAGGTCGCGCTCGATGCGACATCGCCCGCCGAGGCGACGGTCGGGGGCGTGCTCGCCGTGGGCCACAGTGGCATCCGACGTCTGCGGTACGGACCCGTCCGGGACGCGCTACTCGAGGCCACGGTGGCGATGGCGAACGGTCACGTGGTCAAGGCCGGTGGACCGGTGGTGAAGAACGTGAGCGGCTACGACCTGTGCCGGGTGCTCGTCGGCTCGCTCGGCACCATCGGCTTCCTGGCGGAGGTCGTGCTGCGGTGCTCGCCCCGTCCGGCGGTCCGCCAGTGGTTGCAGTCGAGTCCAGGTGCTGATGCGTTCGCGGCTCGAGAGCGGCTCTTTCGCGCCTCTTCGATCCTGTGGGACGGCGAGACGACGTGGGTGTTGCTCGAGGGCCACGTCGCCGACGTGCAGTCGGAACGAGCAGCGCTCGGTGCCACGTGGACCGAAGTCGAAGGGCCACCCGCGCTGCCAATCGGGGGGCGACGATCGCTACGGCCCTCACAGCTGCGGACCCTGACCGGTCGGTTCGTGGCCGAGATCGGCGTGGGAACCGTGCATCTCGATGTAGCCGCTGACCCCCGAACGCCTGATGCCACCACCGTCGCCCTGCACCGGGGCATCAAGACGGCCTTCGACCCGACGGGCCGCATGAACCCGGGACGCGATCCCATGGAGGCGGTCGCATGAAGCTGCATGTCGACGAGGACGAACTGGCGTCGTGCGTCGCCTGCGGGTTGTGCCTTCCCCACTGCCCGACATACCGGGTGAGCGGTGAGGAATCGAAGTCACCTCGCGGCCGCATCGCTGCCATGCGCTCCGTACACAGCGGACAGAGTCCGGCCGACGCCACCTTCATCCAGTTCATGGACGAGTGCGTGCAGTGCCTCGGCTGTCAGTCGGCGTGTCCGTCCGGCGTGCCGTTCGGGCGCCTCATGGAAGGGACGCGCGAGACGCTCGTGGCCGAGACGGGGTACCTGCCTCGCTGGAAGCGTGCGGGCTACACCGTGCTCGGTCATCACCGCTTGGTGCTGGCCGGCTCGACGGCACTGGCCGTCGTGCAGCGAATAGGCCTGGTGCCCAAACGGCTGTCGCTGCCCCGGCTGCCGCTGCGCCGGAGGCCGCTGGTGGCCTCGGG
>JBKJLU010000038.1:0-10696 GCA_046596815.1 Acidimicrobiales bacterium
AACGGGCCTCGAGTGGGTGCCGGCGACGGCGACCAGTCCGATGTACCAAGGCCTCGGCCCGATGCTCGAGGCGGTGTTCCCGATGTTCGCCGAGAAGTTCGCTGACGTCGCGCCTCCCGGCACGCTCGGCTGGGTTGAGCGCATGGTGCCGAAGTGGAACGACAGCATGGCCCAGCAGTTGCTGCCCCGGACCTTCGTCCACGGCGACTTCCGCGGCGACAACCTGTTCTTCGATGACACCGGCGCCGACCTCGAGGTGATCACCCTCGACTGGCAGGCCATCGCGATGGGTGAGGGCCTGTACGACGTGGCCTACTTCCTCGGCGGAAGCGTCACCACCGAACAGCGCCGCGGCACGGAACGCGCATTGGTCGCGAACTACGGGCGCGACTTGCGCGACCTCGGGGTGGCCGCCCCGGAAGGCGACGAGCTGTTCGATCACTATCGGCGGTCGTTGCTGCTGGCGATGACCGTCGGTGCCCTGTTGATGGGGCAGATCGACTTCACCGTGAACCCGAGGGCGGTGGAACTGGCCAAAATCGCCATCGAGCGCGTGTTCATCGCCGGCGCCGACCTCGAGGTCGATCAATTGATCGACGGCTGACAGCGGTCGCAGCTACGTCGGTAAGCTCCGCGTCCTATGGAGCTCAGACTCGACGGCAAAGTCGCACTCGTCACCGGCGCCTCGCGCGGTATCGGACAAGCCATCGCCCAGGCGTACGTCGACGCCGGCGCCCAGGTGATGCTCTCGTCCCGGAAGCAGGACGCTCTCGAAGCCACGGCCAAGGCGATCGGCGGCGAGACGGCGGTGTTCGCCGCCAACGCCGGTGAACCCGACCAGGCCGAGGCGTGCATCCAGGCGACGCTCGACGCCTTCGGTGGGCTCGACATCCTCGTGAACAACGCCGCCACCAATCCCTACATGGGGCCGGCCGTCGACATCGACGAGGGCCGGTACGACAAGACCTTTCAGGTCAACCTTCGGGGCCCGTTCTTCTGGATCCAGAAGGCGTGGCAGGCGTCGATGAAGGAGCACGGCGGCGCCATCATCAACATCGCGTCGATCGGGGGCATGACCTACGGCGGCCACATCGGTGTCTACGACAACACCAAGGCCGCGCTTCTCCACCTCACCGGGCACTTCGCCGCGGAGCTCGCACCCAAGGTGCGGGTCAACGGCATCGCCCCCGGGTTGGTCAAGACCGACTTCGCCCGCGCCCTGTGGGAGCCGGCCGAGGAGCAGGTTGCGAAGCGGATGCCGCTGCACCGACTCGGTGTCCCCGAGGACATCGCCAATGCCGCATTGTTCTTGGCGTCAGATGCCGCGTCGTGGATTACCGGTCACACCATGGTGATCGACGGCGGCGCCATGGTCGGCCGCTCATCGATGTAGTCGTGCCAGCTTCACCGGCAAAGCGAACCGACTACGCCGCGTGGATGAGGCTGCCGTGGCGGAGGCCGGTGAGCATGGTTTTCACCGCCGACTCGGCCAGCTTGCTCCTGACACCGCTGTTCATGGTCGGACCGGTGAGCAGGGTCGTCACCACGCCGTGGGCTGTCGTCCAGAGCGTCAGCGCGGTGAGGTCGGCGTTCCCGGCTTCGAGATCGCCTGACTTCTTGGCCGCTCGGACCTCGTCGGCGAACGCGTCGTGCACCTTGCATCCGAGCGCCGGTTCTCCGGCTCGCCCCTCAGATGTGAGTTCGGGCCGGAAGAGGAACATGGCCCGGAACAGGTCCGGGTTCTGCATGCCGTAGTCGATGTATGACAGCGACATACCTTCGAGCCGCTCGATGGAATTCGAGCCACCGACCGCTCGGAAGCGCTCAATCAACACGTCGATCTCGCGTTCGACGATGCCCTGGAGCAGGTCGCGCTTGTCGGCCACATGGGCGTACAACGCGGGAGCGGTGACGCCGAGCATGGCTGCAACCCGACGCAACGAGACGGCGTGCAGGCCTTCAGCGACGAGGATGTCGCGAGCCGCTTGCGCGATCGCTTCCCTCGTAAGTGGTTGACGCATGACTGTGTTCTCCTTCCGTCTGCCGCCGCGACGTACATCCGTACATACCCGAACAGGGGGGTCGAACTAACACCGATCAGGAAAGAAGTTCTCGTCGCACCTTGCCACTCGCCGTCCGGGGGAGCTCGTCCACGATGTGGATCTCCTGCGGGGCCGAGTAGGCCGGCATCGTGGTTTTGACGTGCTCGCGCAACGAGTCGAGCCCCGGTGGCGCCGTCGGATCGACGGCGATGATCCATGCGCTGACCCGCTGGCCCCACTCGGTATCAGGGCGACCGGCGACGGCGACATCGGCCACGTCTTCGTGGGTGCGCAGAGCCTCCTCGACGGCGACCGGCCACACCTTCTCGCCCCCGGTGACGATTACCTCACCGATGCGACCGTCGACATGCAAACGGCCGTCGCCGACGAACGCACCGGCGTCGCCCGTCGCCAACCACCCCTCGCCGTCTTTTGGATCGGTGCCGTCCCGGTACCCCCGCAGCAGCATTGGCCCCCGCACGCGGATCTGGCCGTTGCCATCGATGCGGATCTCGACGCCATCGAGCGGCCGCCCGTCATAGACGATGCCGCTACCGGTCTCGGTCATGCCGTAGGTGCGGACGATGTTGGCGGGGCGCTCGCGCCAGTCGGAGGAACCGCCGACGAGCACGACGCGAAAGCGGGAGAGGTCGAGGCGATTGGCCTGCGTCGGGACAACGGAAACCAACGAGACTCGGGAGTCGTCGATGTCGAACGAGAGCGGTGTGCCGCTCAGCATCGATCTGGTTACGACGCTGAGCCCACCGATATGGGCCAAGGGCAGGACCGAGAGCCAGGCGTCGCTGCTGGCGTCGACGTCGAGGCGGTGGTTGGTGGCATCCGCCGACGCCCGCACCGCGTCGTGGGTGAGCACGACACCTTTGGGTTCGCCGGTGGTTCCGCTGGTCGGCACCACCAGCGCATCGCCATCCTCCGACGGCCACGCGCCCTCGCAAGCGTGACGGGTCCCGGCTGCCTCGACGACGAAGGCGGGTCGCAGGGCATCGAGCAATCCGTCGATGGCCGGCACCGGGAGTCGGGAGTCGACGGGGAGGGCGGTGTCGCCGTCGTCCCACACCCGACGAAGCTCCCGCACGAAGTCCGGGCCAGGAGGCAGAGCGATTGCGACGACCTGAGGCACCGGCGGTAGCGTACGCGACCGTATGAGTGACAACTCTCAGAGTGCGATACCCCGCCCCCGCGACGGCCAGATCCGACCGGGCGCGGCGTGGCGGCCGGGCACGGGTGGAGTGGGGTTCGGCGACATTCGCTATGAAGTCGCCGACGTCGTCGCCACGGGAGCTGAGGCCGGTTCGACGCCCGTGGGAACGATCGCCAAGATCACCATCAACCGGCCCGAGGTCCGCAACGCCTTCCGTCCCCAGACCATCATCGAGCTGGCCGAGGCCTTCGAACTGGCCAGGGAAGACCCGGAGGTCGGCGTCATCATCCTCACCGGCGAGGGAGCCATGGCCTTTTGTTCGGGCGGCGACCAGCGGGTTCGGGGCGACTCCGGCTACCTCCACGACGACGCCCTCGGCCAGGCCGGCGTGGGGCGCTTTCATGTCACCGATCTCCACGTCCAGATCCGCCGGCTGCCCAAGCCGGTCGTGGCCATGGTCGCCGGTTTCGCCATCGGGGGCGGCCACGTTCTGCACGTCGTGTGCGATCTCACCATCGCCGCCGACAACGCCCGTTTCGGCCAGACGGGGCCGAAGGTCGGATCGTTCGACGGCGGCTTCGGCGCGTCGGTGCTCTCCCGTCTCGTCGGCCCGAAGAAGGCCAAGGAGATCTGGTTCCTCTGTCGCCAGTACGGCCCCGAGGAGGCGCGGGACATGGGGCTCGTCAACACCGTCGTCGCCCTCGAAGACCTCGAGGTCGAGACGGTGCAATGGTGCTCGGAGATGCTGCAACTCTCGCCTTTTGCCCTGCGCCTGCTCAAAGCCAGCTTCAACGCCGATGAAGACGGACTCTCGGGTCTGCAGCAACTGGCACACGACGCCAACCTCCTCTTCTACATGTCGGAAGAGGCGCAGGAAGGGCGCAACGCCTACAAGGAGAAGCGGGTTCCCGACTTCACCCGGTTCCCCCGCCGGCCGTGACCAATCCGTGGGTCGAGGGGGCGCGACCCAAGACCCTGCCCGCAGCCGTTGTCCCCGTCGCCGTCGGCACCGCCGTCGCCTTCAGTCAGGGCCAGGTGATCTGGTGGCGAGCCCTGGCTGCGCTGGTGGTGTCGCTGGCCGTGCAGGTCGGGACCAACTTCGCCAACGACTACTCCGACGGGGTGCGGGGCACCGACGACGTGAGGGTCGGGCCATTGCGGCTCGTGGCCTCCGGACTGAAGTCGGCCTCGGCGGTGAAACGCGCCGCGCTGCTCTCGTTCGCGGTTGCGGCCGTCGCCGGTCTGGCCCTCGCCGCCGCGGTCACGTGGTGGCTCATCCCCGTCGGTGCGGCCTGCTTCGCCGCCGGTTGGCTCTACACGGGCGGCCCCCGTCCTTACGGCTACGCCGGTCTGGGCGAGGTCTTCGTCTTCGTCTTCTTCGGATTGGTGGCGACGGGCGGCTCGGCCTTCGTCCATGTCGAGGCGGTGACCCTGTTGGCGTTGGGCGCGAGCATCCCGGTCGGCGCGCTGGCCACCGCCCTGCTGGTGATCAACAACCTCCGTGACATCCCCACCGACACCGCTGCAGGCAAGCGCACCCTCGCCGTCCGCCTCGGTGACCAGGACACTCGAGTGCTCTATCTCGTGTTGTTGATCGCCGTCCCCGTCGGAGCGGCCGTGCTCCTGACCGTCGTCCGGCCGTTGGCGGTGGCGTCGTGCGTTGGGATCTTCCTCGGCGCGCCGGCCATTCGTGCCGTGCGCAGCGGCGCTCGCGGGCGCGATCTGATTCCCGTCCTCGTACGGACGGGCCAGGTGCAGCTGGCCTACGGGTTGTTGTTGGCCGCCGGACTCTCGGTTCGTTGAGCGCCATCGTGCGCATCGAGGAACGGGAGCACGAGGTCGCAGAACGCCTCGGGCTGCTCGAGGTGACAAGCGTGTCCGGCGTCGGCGACGACTTCCACGCGGGCCGAACCGCCCCAGGTGGCGGCCATCCGGTGGGCCAACGCCGTGAACTTCTCGTCGCGCTCGCCGGCGACGAACAGCGCGGGAATCTCGATGTCGGGCAATCGGTCCCACAGCGACTGCTGGGTGCCGGTCCCCATCAGCCGAAGGCTGGCGGCCAGGCCGGCGACGGTGTTCTCCTTTCGCTCCGCCAACGCGGCTTCGTCGACGGGGAGCGTGGCGAACAGGGGATTGGCCAGCCACCGCTCGAGGAAGATGTCGAGACCAACGCGTTCGAGATCGGCGGCCAGCGCGTCGTCGCCGCGTCGGCGGGTGGCGCGTTCGACTTCGGTCTCGAGTCCGGCGGTGGCTCCGACGAGGACGACGCCGCGCACCAGGTGCGGCGATGCGAGAGCGAGGTGCAGGGTCAACCTGCCGCCCATCGAGTAGCCGACGTAGACCGCCTCGCCGCCCGTTTCACCGAGCAGCCGGGCGCCCTCGACGAGGTCGACCTGTCGGTCGGCCGAGCGGCCATGGGCCGGGGCGTCGACGGCGACGGCCTCCCGCCCGTCGGCGACGAAGCGCGCCACCAGCGGCGTCCACGACCGTCGCGTCTGCGTGAAGCCATGCACCAGCACGACGCGTCTGGCGGCGCCGCCGGACCCATGGATCTCGGCGTGCAGCGGCGTCGTCACGACCTGAACCTACAGACCGGTTGCGTCTCGTGACCCTGCAGGCGACGTATGCCGCGACCCTCGTCGACGAATTCGTCCGCAGCGGCGTCACCGACGCCGTCATCTCCCCGGGGTCGCGGTCGACGCCAATGGCCCTCGCCCTCGCCGCCAACGAATGGTTGCGGGCCCACGTCGTGCTCGACGAACGCTCGGCCGGGTTCTTCGCCGTCGGGTTGGGGCAGGCATCGAACCGTCCGCCAGTGGTGTTGACCACCAGTGGTACTGCCGCAGCCGAGTTGCACCCTGCGGTCGTCGAGGCCCACCAAGCGTGCGTCCCCCTCATCGTCTGCACGGCCGACCGACCGCCCGATCTCCATCACATTTCCGCGCCTCAGACCATCGCGCAGGGGGGGTTGTACGGCCAGGTCGTGCGGTGGTTCGCCGAGCCCGGGGTGGTCGAAGGCATACCGGTGGGCTCGTGGCGTTCCCTCGCCTCGCGCGCAGTTGCCGAAGCCACTGCGGGGGTGAACGGACCAGGGCCCGTGCACCTCAACTTGGCGTTCCGCGATCCTCTGGTGGCCGTCGCCGCGGCGCTCCCCGAGGGTCGTCCCGATTTTCGGGCCTGGCATCGGGCCGAGCGGGCGCCGGCCACGCCGTCGCGTGAGTTCGCGTCCGAACTCCACGGACGGCGCGGCGTGATCCTCGCCGGTCGTCGCTGCGGGCGTACCTCGTTGCACCATCTCGCCGAGGCCCTCGGATGGCCCGTGTTGGCCGACGCCCGTTCCCTGGCGCGCGGTGGCCCGAACTCGGTAGCGGCCTCGGACGAGTTGCTGCGGTCAGAGGCCTTCGTGGCCGCCCATCCGGTGGAGTGCGTGCTGCGGTTGGGCGAGACCCCGGCGTCGAAGGTGACGAGTCAGTGGCTCGCCGGCCTCGATGGCGCGGACCAGATCGTGGTCGATCCCTATGGCCGCTGGGCCGATCCCGAACGCCGCGGCGACGTCGTCATCCACGCCGACCCGACGGCCTTCTGTGCGCAACTCATGGACGCCGTCCATCCGGCTCCTTCGGGCTGGCTCGACGGATGGCTGACGGCCGAGTCGGCCGCCCAAACGGCCATCGACGGCGTACTCACCCGCCATCCGGAGGCGACCGAACCGGGCGTCGCTCGAGCCCTGACCGCGGGCCTCGATCCCGATGTGTCGTTGTTCGTCTCGTCGTCGATGCCGATCCGCGACGTCGAGTGGTATGGCCACCCGGCGTCGGCCCACCGGGTGTACGCCAATCGCGGCGCCAACGGTATCGACGGCATCGTGTCGTCGGCCCTCGGTGTGGCTGCAGCCAACCCGGGAGCCCCGACCGTCGCGCTGCTCGGAGACCTCGCCTATCTCTACGACGCCAGCGGGTTGCTCGGCGCACAACGGCGAGGCGTTCGTTGCGTCTTCGTGGTCGTCGACAACGGCGGGGGCGGCATCTTCTCCTTCCTTCCGCAGGCGACGGCGTTACCGCCCGAGCGCTTCGAGCAGCTCTTCGGGACGCCGCAGGACGCGGACCTCGCTGGCCTGGCCGCAGCCCACGGCGTCGCCACGACGCCCGTCGCCGCTCTCGCCGATCTCGTCCCCGCCGTCGAAGCCGCCCTCGCCCTCGGGGGCGTCCACCTCGTCCACGTCCGCACCGACCGGGTGGCCAACGTGGCGCTACACGACGAACTCCACGCCGCCGCCGGCGCCGCCATCCAGGCGGTGCTCTAGTCGGCGGTCTCCGGGGGCGGGACGAGGACCCGGAGGGCCTTGGGGCGACAGAGGAAACGCAGCGGGGTCGACAGGGTGATGAGTTCGCCATCGAGGGCGACGTCGATCTTCGCCTTGGTGAAGCCGAGTTCGACCGACGAGGCCTCGTGGAACTCGGCCATCGGGGAGTCGGCGACCTTGCCGACGATCAGGCGGGCGGCGATCCGGAGGCGGGCCAGCCGGCCGTCGGCCCGCATGATGCGGACGTCGAGCAGGCCGTCGTCGAGGGTCTCGCGCACGCCGACGTCGAACAACGATGTGCCGTAGACGCCGTTACCGACGAACACCATCCAGGTGCGGTACGTCGGGCCGCCGTCGACGGTGACGCTGAACTTGTGCAGGTTCCGCAGTGCCGTCCACGTTGCGACCAGCGTGGCGGTCTGCTTGGAGAACCGCTTTTCGTGGACCTCGCGTTCGCGCACGATCCGGGGATACGCGCCGATGTTGGCGTTGTTGATGAAGGCCTCGCCGTTGACCTCGCCGATGTCGATCAGCCGGATCTCGCCGCCGGATGCCGCGGCCGCCGCCGCTTCGAGGGTGGCGATGCCGACCTCCTTGGCGAAGTGGTTGCGGGTGCCGGCGGGGATGGGCAGGAGGGGAAGGTCGGTGCCGGCCACCACGCCGGCGGCACACCGGATGGTGCCGTCGCCGCCGGCCACGGCCAGGAAGTCGGGCGAACCTGCCGCCACGCCGGCCTCGAGCTGCTTCTTGACCTCCTTGCCCATCTCCTCGACCGTGCTGCCAGGGAAGACGGCAGCAACGTCGTCGGTCGACGTCTCGTCGGGTCCCGAGTGGGGGTTTACGACAATGAAGCCGGGCATGGCCGGGGACCTTAGAGGGCTTTTTGCGCTACAGGATCAGGGCCGGACGACGGCCGCCAGAATGGCCTGGAGCTTCAGCTGCGTCTCGACCAGCTCCCGCCGAGGATCGGATCCTTCGACGACGCCGACCCCGGCGAAGAGCCGGGCGTGACAGCCGTCGACCTCGGCCGAGCGGATACCGATGGCGAACATTCCGTCCCCGGCGGCGTCGACCCAACCGACGGGTCCGGCGTAGCGACCGCGCTGCAGGCCCTCGTTGTTGGCGAGCCATGCAAGGGCCGCCTCCGTCGGCGTTCCGGCGACCGCCGGCGTCGGATGGAGCGCCGCCGCCAACTCGAGGGCCGTCGGCCGCGGGGACGTCAGAGTGCCGTGGATCTCCGTCCCGAGGTGCAGGACGTTGCGGAGTTGCATGATCGTGGGCGAGATGGGCACCTCGAGGAACGAGCAACGCGGGCGCAGCACACGGTCGATCTCGTCGATCACGAACCGGTGCTCGCGCTGGTCCTTGACCGATGCCACCAACTCGGCCGCCAGCAGTTCGTCGGCGTGGGGGTCGCCGCTGCGTGGATAGGTGCCAGCCAGCGGGTGCGACCGCACGGCATCGCCCGTTCGCTCGATCAGCAGCTCGGGACTGGCGCCGAGGAAACCGTCGATGAAGAACACGACGCACGCCGGATAGAGGGCCCGGAGGCGCTCGAGTACGTCGGGCACGACGATCGGACGGTTCGCTTCGACAAGCACCTCCCGGGCGACGACCACCTTCTCCAAGCCGCCCGTTCCAATGGCGGCGACGGCGTCTTCGACCGTGCGCTGCCAGTCCGGATGCGACCTTGGTGACGTCAGCGAGAATCCATCCGGCAGCACGGTCGTGGGGAATGCATCCGGGCGCACCAAGTCGGCGACGTCTGCGGCCACTGTTTCGCGCCCGATGGCCGTCAACCACTGGCGCCCGCTGGCGTCGCGATGAACGACCAGTTCGGGAACGATCAGCGTCGCCGGCTCGTGGCGGTCGAAGGGCAGCGCAGCGACGGCGACCGGCGGTCGTTGGCCGGTCGAGTCGATCGAGGCAAGGACGCGCTCGACGGCGGAGAGGTCGCCGGCGAGCCCATCGGGAAGATCGATGCGGAGGGCGACGCCTCTTCCGGCGAGTCCGTGGCCCTCCTGCTCGAACACGAACCCGTCTGGGCCGGAAAGCGCCACCAGATCGACGGGCACCGACGGATCGAGCTCGATGCAAGTACTGACCAGGCCGCTCACGACCAGGGCTTCGGTCATCGCCGAGTGCCGGTGATGAGCTGGGCGATTCCCCCGGTCAAGAGACGGCGGTCGATCTCGACGAATCCCGCGCCGCTGAGCCGGTCGAGCATGGCCCCGGGTTCGGGCAGGTAGGCCACCGACTTCGGGAGGTATCGGTAGGCCGATGCGTCGGACAACAGGCCCCCGATCTTCGGGACGACCTTGCCGAAGTAGAGGCCGTGGCCCCAGTGCAGCACTTTGTTGCGGGGCTCGGCCACGTCGAGAAGCGAGACCCGACCACCAGGGCGCACGACCCGGCCGAGCTCGTCGAAGAAGGCGCCGAGGTCCACGAAGTTGCGCAATGCGAAGCCGCAGGTGACGCCGTCGGCTGCACCGGCGGCCAAGGGCAGACGCAACGCGTCGGCCTGCACCAGTGGCGCCGACGTGCGGGCGTGGGCCAGCATCCCCCACGACAGGTCGGCACCGATGGGGACGTGGCCGGCACGGGCGAGATCGCGGCAGAGGTCGCCCGTGCCCGCGGCCAGGTCGAGCACGCGGGATCCGGGAGGAAGGCGCAACGAACGCACGGTGTCGCGTCGCCATCCGACGTCGAGGCGGAACGTCATGATGCGGTTGACGAGGTCGTATCGCGGGGCGATGGCGTCGAACATCGATCGCACCGCCTTTACCTTTTCCTCGCCTTGAGGGAGAGGTGCCGAAGTCGTCATGCCGTCCGTTCTGCCTGGCGGTCGACGGCGGCGCGTTCGGCGTCGCCTCCCACCCGTTCGATGTGCTCTTGCGCGACGTTGAGAAGGGTGCGCCGGAAGTGGTGGGTCACGAGCTCGGTCGTGGCCGGAAGGAGGGTCGTGAATGCATCGACCAGCTGGGCCGCCGCCTCCTCTTCGGGCAGGTGGGAATCGCGCAGGGGATGGCGCACGTGGGTGTCGAACAGGGCCACCGCCCGTTCGGCCACCTCCCGCATGGCCTCGTGGTGTCGCCGGGCCAGGTCGAGGATCTCGGGGAGGGGAAGCCCGGCCTCGAGCAGCCGGAGACCTGGCCCGGCGACACCACGAGGCCATGCGGGAGGTGGCCG
>JBKJLU010000037.1:0-8789 GCA_046596815.1 Acidimicrobiales bacterium
TGAGGAGTCGGCGGAGACGAAGGCCAGCATCCAGGAGACCGTCGAGCAGATGGCCTTCCTCCGGACGCAGCTGGCCGAGTTGTCGGAGGAGAACCGCAACCTTCGCGAGCAACTGGAGAACAGCAGTGCGGCCGAGGCCATGGCCAACGCCGATGCCGATCGCCTCCGAGACGAAGCCGCTGGCATGTCATCGATCACCGACTTCTCGTGGCTCGACCGGACCCGGGCCTACGAGAGCCCCGTACGTCCACAGCAGCGCCTCGGGACGGGCGGCATCAGCGGCCTTCTCGCGAGCGTCCAGCCCGATGCCGGCGCCTCTTCCAATGGCGAAGGAGCCCGGGTCGGTCCGGCGTCGATCGTCCAGCGGACCCCGACCGGTGCGCTGCCGCACCCGACCGAGGACGACGACGGGCCGGATTTCTCCGACCTCGATCCGGTCCGGGCCACGGCGGCGACGGAGCCCACGGTTCCCGACCACTCCTACGGGACCTACGAGGACGACCTCCTCCCCGAGCCCGACAAGAGGGGCCGTCGGCGCGGCTGAAGCAATTCCCGCAAAACTTGATCGACTTGGTCAGGTATTGCTACCGTGATGCCGTGTCCGCACTTCCCGACGACCTGCTGCGCGCCCACGGCGCCCCGCCGGTGCACGTCGGCGTGATGGCCCACCTCGGCTGCGACGACCGCTGCCGCATCGTCCTCGGCTGATCGACCCCTGCGCCGGACACTCCGGCGCATCCCGTCGTCCAGTTCAACGTTGCGCACGAACACGCACGTCCTCGAAGGAGATCGCACATGGCCATCACCCATACCGTCGAGATCGGCCCGGGAGCATTCGCGCCGGCCCTCCGAGCCGAGATCGACGACGACATCGCCAAGTTCCGTTCGTTGCTCGGGCCGTACCTCGCCGGCGAGATCGACGAGGACCGCTTCCGGGTCTTCCGGCTGAACAACGGCGTGTACGGCCAGCGCCAGGGCGGCCGCAACCAGATGATCCGGGTGAAGCTCCCCTACGGCGGGGTCACGGCCGAGCAGCTCGACGTGTTCGGTCGCATCGCCGACGAGTACAGCCGTGGCTGGGGTCACATCACGACCCGCCAGAACATCCAGTTCCATTTCGTCGACCTCGAGCGGGTGCCCGACCTGTTGAGCGAGTTGGCCGATGCCGGCCTCACGACCCGCGAAGCGTGCGGCGACACCGTCCGCAACGTCATGGGTTGCCACCTCGCCGGCGCCTGCCCGTTCGAGGTGCTCGACATCAGCCCGTGGGCAGAAGCGACGTTCAAACACTTCCTGCACCACCCGTACGCACAGCGCCTTCCCCGGAAGTTCAAGATCAAT
Organism: Acidimicrobiales bacterium; assembly: GCA_046596815.1. Lineage (GTDB taxonomy): Bacteria > Actinomycetota > Acidimicrobiia > Acidimicrobiales > CADCTF01 > DATLED01. The sequence goes on from JBKJLU010000037.1 coordinate 1,342, forward strand.
TTCTCCGGCTGTGTCACCGACTGTGGACAGGCGATGTTCAACGACGTGGGCGTCGTCGCCGTGGGACGTCCGAAGGACGACGGCACCGTCGAAGCCGGCTTCCGGATCTTCATCGCCGGGGGGCTCGGGGCCAACCCCCATCCCGCCCAGGCCTTGGAGGAGTTCACGCCCCGCGAGCAGCTCCTCGAGACCATCGAGGCGTGCCTTCGGGTCTTCGACCACTACGGAAATCGCGACAACAAGCTGCGGGCCCGCATGAAGTGGCTCGTCGACACCATGGGCATCGACGAGTTGCGTCGCGTCGTGGTCCGCGAGCGCAAGTTCCTCATCGCCTCGTCGTCGTGGGCCGGCGGCATCCCGGACATCGTCGAGCAGGCCGGCGACGCTCCCGCAGGCGTGGCGACCGGTATCGAAGCCAATCTCGTTGGCGTGCCCGTGCAACTCACCGCCCTCGAGCCCTACAAGCGGTGGGAACAGGCCAACGTCTGGCGAGGCCGGGCCAATGGCACGGTGTCGGCGATGGCTCACGCCGTGCTCGGCGACATCACGAGCGACCAGTTCCGAGCCCTCGCGTCGATGGCCAGAGAGTTCAGGGCCACCGTGCGGGCGACCAACCGCCAGAACCTCGTGTTCCGTGACCTGACAGACGACCAGCTGCCGACGCTGTTCGAGCGCCTCTCCACCATCGACATGGCCAGGCCAGGGGCCGAGCAGTCGCGTGACGTCGTCAGCTGCCCGGGCACGGACACGTGCAATCTCGCCGTGACCCAGAGCCGGGGCCTCGCCCAGGCCATCACCGAGGCGCTCGATGACGCCGGTCTGGCGGAAGTCGGCGGCGTACGCATGAACATCTCGGGTTGCTCGAATTCGTGCGGCCAACACCACATCGCCGACATCGGATTCCAGGGGGTAGAGCGTCGCGCCCACCAGACGGCGGCGCCGGGCTACCAGATGTTCCTCGGCGGTCGAGTCGGCCAGACCGAGATCGAGTTCGGCCAGAAGGCGCTGCGCCTTCCGGCCAAGCGAACGGGGGAAGCCGTCGTGACCATCGTCGGGCGCTTCGCCAACGAGCGGGTCGCCGGCGAGCGATTCGACGAGTGGCTCTTCCGTTCAGGCGGTGCGGCAGCCATTGCCGCCGACCTCAAGAAGCTCGACGACTGGCCCACCCCGCAAGAAGCCCCCGATTTCTACATCGACTACGGCGAGCAGGGCCCGTACGTTGCCGACGTCGGCGAAGGCGAGTGTGCCGCTACATGAGCGAGCTTGCGAGCTCATCATCAGCAGGGAGCGAGCTTGCGAGCTCATCATCCGCAGGGTGCGGGCAGACGATCTGGCTGACGGGGCTTCCGTCGGCCGGCAAGACGACCATTGCGCGTGCGGTCGAGAAGCGACTGCTCGACGAGGGTCGGAAGGTTGAGGTGCTCGACGGTGACGTCGTCCGCACCCACCTCACCAAAGGCCTCGGATTCTCCCGGGAGGATCGTGACGAGAACGTGCGCCGCATCGGCTTCGTCGCCGATCTGCTCTCGCGCAACGGTGTCGTCGTCCTGTGCGCGGTGATCTCGCCCTACCGCGCCATCCGCGACGAACTGCGGGAATTGCATCAGGGGCGTTTCGTCGAGGTCTATGTGTCCACTCCCGTCGAGGTCTGCAGTGAACGCGACGTGAAGGGCCTCTACGCCAAGCAACGGGCGGGCGAGATCTCCGGGCTCACCGGCATCGATGATCCGTACGAGGCCCCGGCGTCTCCCGAGGTCACCGTGGCCACGCAGGACCTGACGCTCGACCAGTCCGTCGAACTCGTACTCGGTGCCATCCGATGACCACGACCACGTTGTCCGCGGACGACCTGGCCGTTCTGTCTGAGGGCTTCGAGTCGGTACCTGCCTCGAAGATCGTGCGGTGGGCCGTCGATACTTTCGGGGATGACCTCTGCGTCACCGCGTCGTTCCAGGACGCCGTTCTCATCGACGTGGCGACGAAGGTGAAGTCCGACGTCGAGGTCGTCTTCATCGACACGGGTGACCACTTCCGCGAGACCTATGCGACGGTCGAACGAGTACGGGCCCGCTACGACCTCAACCTCCGCGTGATCCGCGTTCCCGAGCCGGCCGTGCCCTTTCACGTAACCGACCCGGTGCGGTGCTGCTCGGACGCAAAGGTCGCAGCACTCGACGAAGCGCTGACCGGGAAACGCGCCTGGCTCAGCGGGCTACGACGGGCGGAAGCCACCACTCGCGGCGGGGCGCCGATCGTCGGACTCGACAAGCGGGGGCTGGTGAAGGTCAACCCGCTCGCCCTTTGGAGCGACCTCGACGTCCGCGGGTACGTCGCCGCCAACGACGTTCCATACAACCCCCTCCTCGACGAGGGATACCCCTCGATCGGTTGCCAACCGACGACCAAGCCCGTCGAGGCGGGCGCCGATTCTCGATCTGGTCGTTGGGCCGGATCGGACAAGACCGAATGCGGACTCCACGAATGACCCTGCTCGATGCGTCGACCACCAGAGAGAACGGCATGTCCCCCACCCTCGCCCCTACGTCGGGTCGTAGCCGCCGCCTCACCCACCTCGAGGCCCTCGAAGCCGAAGCCATCTTTCTGATGCGGGAAGTGGCAGCCGAGTTCGAGCGCCCCGTCCTTCTCTTCAGCGGTGGGAAGGACTCGATCGTCCTGCTGCGGCTGGCGGAGAAGGCGTTTCGCCCCGGCCGGTTCCCGTTCCCGCTGATGCATGTCGACACGGGCCACAACTTCGACGAGGTCTACGAGTACCGCGACCGCCGAGTGGTCGAGTTGGGTGAGCGCCTCGTCGTGGCCTCCGTACAGGACGACATCGACGCCGGCCGGGTGGTCGAGGACGTGAAGGCGGGCCGCAACCGCCTGCAGACCACCACCCTCTTGCGGGCCATCGAGGAGCACGGCTTCGACGCCGCCTTCGGTGGCGCTCGCCGCGATGAGGAGAAGGCGCGGGCCAAGGAGCGGATGTACTCGTTCCGTGACGACTTCGGGCAGTGGGATCCGAAGAACCAGCGGCCCGAGCTCTGGAACATCTTCAACAGCCGCATCCGCAAGGGCGAGCACATCCGGGCGTTCCCCATCTCCAACTGGACCGAGATGGACGTATGGCAGTACATCGCCCTCGAACAACTCGAGGTGCCGAACATCTACTTCGCCCACCACCGCAAGGTCTTCGAGCGTGATGGCATGCTCCTGGCGGTCACCGACGTGACCCAGCCCCAGGAAGGCGAGGAGCCCTTCGAGGAGCTCGTGCGCTACCGCACCGTCGGCGACATGAGCTGTACCGGTGCGGTGAAGTCCGATGCCCGCACCCTCGAAGAGGTCATTACCGAGGTCGCTGCCACCCGCATCACCGAACGCGGTGCGACCAGAGCCGACGACAAGTTCTCCGAGGCGGCCATGGAAGATCGCAAGCGAGAGGGTTACTTCTAAGCCTTTCGGCTGGACACTGCCATGACCGAACTTCTCCGTTTCGCCACCGCCGGGTCTGTCGACGACGGCAAGTCCACGCTGATCGGGCGTTTGCTTCACGACTCGAAGTCGATCTTCGAGGACCAGCTCGAAGCCGTCGAACTTTCGTCGCAGCGTCGCGGCGACGGCTACGTCAACCTCGCCTTGCTCACCGACGGTCTACGGGCCGAGCGCGAGCAAGGCATCACCATCGACGTCGCCTACCGGTACTTCGCCACGCCCCGCCGAAAGTTCATCATCGCGGACACGCCTGGCCACGTGCAGTACACCCGCAACATGGTCACCGGGGCCTCGTTGGCCGACCTTGCCATCGTGCTCGTCGACGCCCGCAAGGGAGTGATCGAGCAGAGCCGGCGCCACGCCTTCCTGGCCACCCTCCTCGGTATCCGCCATCTCGTCTTGTGCGTCAACAAGATGGATCTGGTCGAGTGGTCGGAGGAGACCTTCGACACCATCGCTCGCGACTTCGAAGCCTTCGTCGAAGCAATCGACTCGACGCATGAGGTCGAGGTCACCCCCATCCCCGTCTCCGCACTCAACGGGGACAACGTCGTCGACCCGTCGCCCAACCTCTCCTGGTATGCCGGTCCCCCCTTGCTCGAGCACCTCGAGAAGGTCGACGTGCACGACCACGACCCCATTCAGGGACGCTTCCCGGTGCAATACGTCATCCGGCCGATGTCCGACGAGCACCACGACTATCGGGGGTACGCCGGCCAGGTCGCCGGCGGCACGTTCCATCCGGGCGACGAGGTGGTCGTACTTCCGTCCGGGTTGCGCTCGACAATCGTGGCCATCGACACCCTCGAGGGCGAGGTCGTCGAGGCCTTTGCTCCAATGGCTGTGACCCTTCGGCTGGCCGACGAGATCGACATCAGCCGAGGCGACTTGCTGGCCCCCGCCGGCGAAGAGCCAGCCGTCGTCACCGAACTCGAGGCCGACATCTGTTGGATGATCGACAAGCCCTTGGCGGCCGGCAACAAGTATTCGATCAAACACACCACCCGCATGGCCAAGGCGGTCGTCACCGAACTCGTGCATCGCCTCGACGTCAACACCCTCGAAGAGGACGCGGAGCCCACCGAACTCGGCTTGAACGGAATCGGGCGCGTGCGGCTTCGCATCAGCAGCCCGCTGGCCGTCGACTCCTACGCACACAACCGCATCACCGGGTCGTTCATCCTGATCGACGACGCCACCAACGCCACTGCAGGGGCCGGACTGATCCGACGCTGACGCTTCCGGTCAGAAGCGGGCGGCCAGATTGCGGAGGCTTCGCTTCTGCATTCGGAGCAGGCGCCGGCCGAGCACCCAACGCTCGATGAAGCTGAAGGGCCCTGCCGGAAACTGCACCTCGATGGCGTGACGCACCGTCGACCCGGTCGCCGTCGGCGTGACCTCCCACCGACTCACGAACCGAGCGCCAATCACGACTTGCTCGGTGAGCACCTTTCCTGGCTCCGCCTCGGTGACCTCGCTGGCCCCGATGAAGTCATGGAACAGGATCGAACTCTGGCCGGTGAACCGGTCGCCCACCGACAACGGACCGGCGACGGCCTCGACCCAGACGAGTTCAGTCATCCACGACGGCCGGGTCGAAGGCTCGGCAATCAGTGCCCACACCTCTTCGGGCGGCCCCGACACGGCGGTGGAACGGTCGACCGACAGCGGAATCTGAGGCACCCGCCTAGCTTGCCCCCGTGCTGCGGGTACTGACACTCAACATCTGGAACCTCTCCGGCGACTGGCGGGCGCGGCGTGAGGAGATCCTGCTGTGGCTCCGCCAGCTCGACGCCGACATCATCTGCCTGCAAGAGGTGGTCGACGACGGCACCCGCAACACTGCGGCCTGGTTGGCCGAGCGGGCCGGCTACTCCGGGTGCACGTTCGGGGGCGTCGAGGCCAGGCCAGGCCGCATCTTCGGACCGGCAATCCTGTCGCGCCAACCGCACGACCACGAGGCCACCTACTCCCTGCCCAACGACCCTGGCCCAATCGACATCGAGCGGGTGCTCGTCCACGCCCGCACGGGCGGCGTCGACGTCTTCACCACCCACCTGACATCGATCTACGAGTCGGGGAGGTTGCGGGAACGCCAGGTGCTGCGCATCGACGAGCTCGTGGCCGAGCACGCCGATCCGACGTCACCGCTGCCGCCCGTGCTGGCCGGTGACTTCAATGCCGAGCCGGACAGCACCGAAATCCGGTTCCTCACGGGGTCGACGTCACTCGAGGGCCGCAGCACGTACTTCCAGGACGCATGGCGGGTCGCAGGTGGGCGCGAACCTGGCTGGACGTGGCACAACGACAATCCTTTCGCCGCCGCCGACTTCGAGCCCGATCGACGCATCGACTACGTCTTCGTGGGTTGGCGCCGCGCCGACGGTCGCGGACGGATCACCGCCGCCAGCGTCGTGTGCGACTCCCCGCTCACCGGGGTCTACCCGAGCGATCATTACGGGGTGCTGGCCGACATCGTCAGCTGAGCCGGCGGCGAAAGGCGTGGCGTCCTCCTCTGGGGTTTTGGAGGGTGAGACGGCACGGATCGTACGCTCTCACCCTCCAAAACCCATCGACGCCGGATCAGGTCGCTGAGCTCTCCAGATGGGCGGCGTCGTTGAAGCGACGGAGCGTCCAGCGCTCGACGCCGCGGATGTCGGGTTCACGGGCCCACTCCGTCATCGACGTGTTGGCGATGTGGAGGCGGAACGGCTGGCGGAGCGGGAGCTCGGCGAAGACCGAGAGGCCGGCGGCGATCACCCCTCCATGGCAGACGACCACGATCGTCTCGCCTGTGTGTTCCCGGACCAAGCGGTCGAGCTCGCGCCCGACTCGCAACACGAACTCGGCCCACGGCTCGGCGCCCTCGGCCCAGGGCGCGTACGGGTTGACCGTCGGCGGCCACTCGTAGTCGGCGCTGAAATCTTCGAAGCGCCGACCGTCGAGGCGTTCGTCGACGTGGAGCTCGCACAGCTCACACGTCGAGGTCAGCACGTGGCCGCCGATGGCCGGGTTGATGATCTCCGCGGTCTCGATGGCTCGGGCCAGGGTGCTCGTGTACACGGCGCTGACGTCAACCAGATCACCGCTTCGGGCCAGACGATCGCGGAGGGCCGATGCCTGGCGACGACCGAGATCGCTGAGGCCGGTGCACCCCTGGGGTCCCCCGATGATGCCGTTCACGTACGACTGCGCTTCGCCGTGACGAACGAGGACGAGGCGGGTCATACCTCCGACCCTAAATCACGTGAGTTGTTCGACGAACTTCTCGAGTTGCTTGAGGTTGCGGCACTCGAAGACGCCGTTGCAGTGCGAGCCGTACTCACTGACGATCGAATCGCCGGTGTCCCAGTAGGCCTTGGGCTCAGGATTGAGCCAGTAGACGTGGCGGGCCCGTTGCTCGATTTCTTTGACGACCCAGGCCTGCGACGCGTGGTAGTTGTTCCGGGCGTCACCGAGGAAGATCACCGTCGACTTCTTGGTGATCTCCTTGCCCCACTTGCTCCAGAACACTTCGAAGGCATGGCCGTAGTCGGAGTGACCGTCGACCCAGATGACGTCGGCCTCGGTGTTGATGCGATGAACCGCCTCCATCACGTCCTCGACACCTTCGAAGTACGAGGTGACCTCGTCGATGCCGTCGATGAACACGAAGGCCCGCACCTTCGAGAACTGCGAGGAGATGGCGTAGACGAACTGCAGGGTGAAGCGGGCGAAGGCGGCTACCGAACCGGAGATGTCGGCGATGATCACGATCTCGGGCTTCGACGGCCGGGGGTACTTGAACTTGGGCTCCGCCGGCACGCCGCCGTACGACAGCGAGTGGCGAACGGTGTTGCGGAAGTCGAGCGGGCCCTTGCGACCGTGACGACGCTTGCGGGCCAGACGCACGGCCAGCTTGCGGGTGAGCGGGTAGATGGCCCGGCGGAGCATGGCGAGCTCCTCGCGGGACGCGTGCA
>JBKJLU010000149.1:0-3726 GCA_046596815.1 Acidimicrobiales bacterium
ACTCCCCCGCCTTCGTCCAGTAGATGGCCTCGACCTCGGAGCCCGCCTCGGCGAGGGCGCGGGTGGCCAGCAGCCCGAGGATGATGCTGATGTCGTGCTCAGGCGAGGGGCCCCCGAAGAGGACGGCGGGACGACTCATGAGGCGGCGGATCTCCTGATGGTGAGGGGCGAGTTACGGGAAGTGGTCGGGCAGGTCGTTCTCGAAGAGGACGACGTCGTCGGCACTCGTATTCTCCTTCACCCACGCCGTGGCCCCTGCCCGATCGTCGACCAGGACCACGCGGGCCCGGCCGACATGGGCCCCGGCGACGAGCGCCCTGCGGTTCGTGGCTCCGATGATGACGATGTCGGTACACACCTCCGAGGCCGCGTTGGCAAAGCGCTCGTTCTCGTCGGCCTGGCGCTCGCCGAGTTCGACCATGCCCGGGGTCACCAGCACGATGCGACCCGCGTTCATGGTGGCGGCTTGATGTTGCAGGGTGAGGAGGGCGGCGGCCGCCCCGGCGGGGTTCGAGTTGTAGGTGTCGTCGATGAACGCCGCCCCGGTCGATCCGGTCGTCAACGATCGACGGTTCCTGGCCGTCGGCAGGCCGGGCAGCCGGCTGGCGATGGTCTCGATCGGCACGCCGACCTCGCGGGCCAGCGCTATGGCGACGGCGACGTTGGTGGGGGCGGCATCGGCCAGCGTGAGGCGGGCGATGGGATCGCCGCCGCCGAGGCGCACGACCAACTGATCGCCTTCCTCGACCACGGACACGTCGGCGTCGGCGTCGAGGGCCGAGCAACCGATGACCCGCTTCCCGGCGGTGCGCAACTCGCCCGCCAGGGCGGCCAGCCACTCGTTGTCCGTATTGAGCACGCAGGTCTCCGCCGTGGTGAAGATCTCGGCCTTGGCCTTGGTGATGGTGCTCTCGTCCTTCATCCGCTCGAGGTGCACCGGGCCGATGGCGGTGATGGCGGCGATCGAGGGACGCACCCACGCGCACATGTCGGCGATCTCGCCGGGTCCATAGGTGCCCATCTCAGCCACGAAGACCTCGGTGCCGGGAGCAAGGTTCTCGTTGATGGCCCGAGACAGACCGGCCGAGTTGTTGAAGCTGGCCGGCGTGGGCAGCACGGTTCGGCTGGCCTCGATGAGGTGGGCGGTGTAGCCCTTGGTCCCCGTTTTGCCGTACGAGCCGGTGATGGCGATCACCGTCGGGTTGATGGTGCGCAACTTCCTGGTCGCCGCCTCGACGAACTGCTGGCCGTTTCTGGCCTCGATGGGGCGAGTGATCTTCAGTGCGACATCCACGAAGAACGGCGTCCCGGCGGTGACGGCGGCGGCGAACAGGACGGGGAATCCCAGCAGGGTGCCGACGCCGACGATGGCCAACGACACGACGATCCACACCGCCGCCAGGGTCTTCAACCGGCGGGTGGGTGCGATCGGGCCAGGCGCGGTGCCGCGCAGGTGCAGGCCGAACGGCCCGACAGCCACGGGGAGAGCGACGAGGAAGGCGAAGAACGGAGAGATGGCGCAGAGGAAGACGTTGAGGATGGCGCCCACCGACAGCAACGTGTTGAAGCCGAGACCGAACCACCAGCGGATGGCGAATCGGGTGCAAGAACCCGGGAGGTAATGCTCGCGCTGGGCCACCCGCAGCCACCGCAGGCCGGCGAGCGCAGTCGCCACCGAACAGGCGACGAGGGCGACGACGGTCATGTCGAGAGGTGCCGCGTGATCGCGGCGGCGAGAGCCTCGGCCGCCTTCACCGGGGTGAAGTGGTCGATGCCGGGAAGCACGGTCAGGGTGGCTCGATCGCCCACGAGGACGGCGGCGTGGGTGGCCATGTCGAGCGGCGCAGCGGTGTCGACCTCGCCCCAGACCAGTTCGATCGGACACGAGGACGCCCGGAGTTGCTCCTCGTAGTTCTCGTTCGTCACCGTCACCAGCACGTTGCGCATCGTGACCGACGAAGCGTTGCGGTAATCAGCCGAGCCCGACTTCTTCCGCAACGCCTCCATCCGGCCATCGGGGAGGAGGCCACGACGGTTGAGGGCACGGGCGACCCGGTAGCCGAGGGCCGGCTTCGAGGTCGGCGCGGAGGCGACGAGCTTGGGTACCCCCGTCAGCACCAGCGCCGCGACCGCTCCGGGGTGTTCGGCGGCGAGGTGGAGCGCCACCCGTCCGCCGAACGAATGACCCACGACGACCAGCGGACCGCCGGCCGCCGCCAGTTCCTCGAGGACGGGAGCGACGACGACGGCGTACCCGGCCGACCCCATGGCCTCGGCGGGTTCTGGCGTGGCGCCGCCGAATCCCGGCAGGTCGAGGGCAACGCCGCCGATGCCCTGTCCGGCCAGCCGCATCAGGGTCTGGTTCCAGTCGGCGGCCGTGTGCATCCACCCGGGGAGAGCCAGCACCCGGAACGGCGCCGGCCCGGACGTCTGGCCGAAGACCCGCCCACCGCCGAACGCCTGCAAGGCCACGGCCCGGCAACCTAGCGGTCAGGAAACCAGGTCCGGGGGACCATCCGCGTTCGTGTCACACCCCCTCCGTATCGTTCGACGGGTGCCGCACCCGCACCTCGTCGCCGATCTCAACGCCGCCCAACACGAGGCCGTCACGAGCGAAGCCGCGCCCCTGTGCATCCTCGCCGGGGCCGGTTCTGGCAAGACCCGGGTGCTCACCCGCCGCATCGCCTATCGGGTGCTCGAGCAGACGGCCGACGCGCCCCACGTCCTCGCCCTCACCTTCACCCGCAAGGCCGCCGGCGAACTCCGGAGTCGGCTGTGGCACCTCGGGGTGCGCGACAGCGTCGTCGCCGGCACCTTCCACGCCGTCGCCTATGCCCAACTTCGCCAACGCTGGACCGATCGAGGCGAGCGGGCGCCGACGCTGCTCGACCGCAAGGTTCGCATCATCGCTCCGCTGCTCGGTCGTCCCCGTCCCGGGTCGGCGGCCCTCCAGCCGGCCGACATCGCCGCCGAGATCGAGTGGGCCAAGTCACGGCTGATCCCGGCCTCGCAGTACGAGGTCGAAGCCACCCGGGTCGGCCGGACGCCACCGCTTCCCGTCGCCGCCGTCGCCTCGATCTACGAGCGGTACGAGGCCGAGAAGCGCAAGCGTGGTCTCGTCGACTTCGACGATCTCCTCGGGCTGTGTGCCCGCGCCCTCGAAACCGATGAGGCGTTCGCGGCTACGCAGCGCTGGCGGTTTCGGCACCTGTTCGTCGACGAGTTCCAGGACGTCAACGCCGTCCAGTTCCGTCTGTTGAAGGGCTGGATGGGCGAACGCGGCGATCTGTGCGTGGTCGGCGACCCCAACCAGGCCATCTACTCCTGGAACGGCGCCGACCCCCGTCTCCTGGACAACTTCGGCCGCCTGTTCCCGACGAGCGCCACCATCCGCCTCGACGACAACTACCGCTCGACGCCCCAGGTGCTGGCCGTGGCCAACGCCGTCCTGGCCGCCGGGGCCGGTTCCGAGTCGCCCCGGCTTCAGGCCCATCGCAGCGACGGGCCCCTGCCCGAGGTGCGGTCCTATCCGACCGACGTGGCCGAGGCGCGTGGCGTCGCCGCCACCATCCGGCGCCACCATGGCCCCAGCCGGCCGTGGTCGCACGTCGCCGTCCTGGTGCGCACCAACGCCCAGGCTGTCGAGTTCGAAAAGGCGTGTCTGGCCGCCTCGATCCCTTTTCGGGTTCGGGGCGGCGGCGGACTCCTCTCCCAGCCTGAGGTCAA
>JBKJLU010000404.1:0-3794 GCA_046596815.1 Acidimicrobiales bacterium
TGCTCAACGGATCACTGATGATCGCCGGGGGAGCGTTGCTCGTCGGCCTACCCCTCGGACTCGCCACGGCGGTGTACCTGGCCGAGTACGCGCCGCCCCGCGTGCGCGGCGTCCTCAAACCGACCCTCGAGGTGCTGGCCGGATTTCCGACCGTCGTCGTGGGCTTCTTCGCTTTGAACTTCGTGACGCCGTTCCTGTTGCGCCCCCTCTTCGGTGATGACCGGGTGTTCATCTTCAATGCTGCGGCTGGCGCCATCGCCGTCGGTCTGATGATCCTGCCGCTCATCGCCTCCATCAGCGAGGACGCCATGCGGGCGGTGCCTCAGGCGCTGCGCGAGGGTGCGCTGGCCATGGGGGCGAGCAAACGGGTCGTCACCCTGCAGGTGGTCTTTCCTGCGGCGCTTTCCGGGATCGTCGCGTCGGTCATCCTCGCCGTGTCCCGGGCCGTCGGAGAGACGATGGCCGTGACGATCGCCGCCGGGAACACGCCGCAGATCACCACCAACTTCTTCGGGTCGATCCAAACCCTCACCGCCTACATCGCCCAGACGGTGAGTGGTGAGGCCGCCGCCGGCACCGTGCGCTACGAGTCGTTGTTTGCGGTGGGAACGACGTTGTTCGTCCTTACGCTCGGCATGAACCTGATCAGCGCCCGCGTCGTGCGCCGGTACCGGCAGGAGTACCAGTGAGCGCCGCCGCCGCAGCCGTCGAACCTCGGCCTGGCATTCTCCGCATCACCCTGGGCAAGGGGGCAACCCGGACGAAGGCGAACATCGTCCTCGACGGAGTGTTCGCCATCCTGCTGCTCGTCGGCACGTTCCTCGGCGTGCTCGCTGTCGGGCTGCTGATGTACTCCCTCTACGACCGGGGATGGACCCGCCTGGCCGACGACCCCGCAGCCTTCTTCACCAACTTCGTTTCCCGCTTCCCCGCACGTGCCGGCATCAAGGCGGCGATCTACGGAACCGTTTGGTTGATGGGCCTGACGACGCTGTTCAGCTTCCCTATCGGCGTGGGCGCCGCCATCTACCTCGAAGAATTCGCCAAGAAGAACCGCTTCACCAACGTCATCGAGGCCAACATCTCCAACCTTGCCGGTGTGCCCTCCGTGGTCTACGGCATTCTCGGCCTCGGCATCTTCGTGCGCTTCTTCAAGATGGGACCGAGCCTCCTCGCCGGAGGCCTCACCCTCGCCATCATGAGCCTGCCCATCATCGTGATCGCGGCCCGAGAGTCGATCCGAGCAGTTCCTCGTTCGATCCGGGAAGGGTCACTCGCCCTCGGCTCGACCAACTGGCAGACGGTCCGCCGCCTCGTGCTGCCGGCCGCCCTGCCCGGGACCATGACCGGCGTGATCCTCGCCTTGTCGCGGGCAATCGGGGAGACGGCGCCGTTGCTCGTGATCGGCGCCGCCGTCTCGATCTTCAACACGCCGAACGACGTGCGCGATCCGTTCAGCGCCCTGCCCGTGCTGATCTTCAACTGGACCAGTCGCCCTCAGGCCGCCTTCACCGATGCCGCCGCCGCCGCCAGCATCGTGCTGCTGGCCATGTTGTTGGCCATGAATGCCGTTGCCATCTTCGTGCGGAATCGATTCTCCACTCGCTGGTGAATACGTTCAGAGCAGGTTGGCGGCCAGTTCGGCGACCCGGGACCTTTCGCCCTTGGTGAGACGGACGTGCCCGAACACGTCGTTCCCCGTGAAAATGTTCACCAGAATGGAGAGGCCGCAGGTCGCCTCCGAGAGGAACGCCGCGTCGATCTGGCTGGTGTCGCCTGTGAACACGACCTTCGACCCGTCACCGAGGCGGGTGAGGATCGTCTTGATGACGTCGGGCGGCAGGTTCTGCGCCTCGTCGACGATGACGAAGCTGTTGTGCAGCGTTCGTCCGCGCAGGTGGGCGACCGACTCCATCACCAGTTGACCGTTGGCTTTGACGGCCTCGATGACCTGGCGGGCATCCTCCGGAGAGCGACGCTCGGTGAGGGCGGAGACGGCGTCGGCGATCGCCGCCATCCACGGGTCGAGTTTTTCGTCGAGCGCGCCTGGGAGGTAGCCCAGATCGGCCTTGCCGACCGGGATCACCGGGCGATACACACAGAGCCGAGCGAACTTTCGCTGCTCGACGACGAGCTCGAGTCCGGCGGCGACGGCGCACAGCGTCTTGCCCGTGCCCGCTCGGCCATCGAGGGCGACGACGGGGACGGATGGATCGAGCAGGTGGGCGAGGGCGAAGCGTTGCTCCTTGTTGCGGGGACGAAGACCCCAGGCCTCGACGTCGGCGTTCACCGGCTCGAGTTCGCCATTGCGGCGTCGAGCCAAGACGGACTGCGACCCTGACTGCAGGACGGCGAAGGTGTTGGTGGGGAGGGCGCCGGCGATCTCCTCGGCCTCGGGAACGCCCGCCGCGGTGCCGGAGTAGATGGCATCGATGAGTGCACCCGTGACTTGATGCTCTGACCATCCGGCCGAGCGGGGGGCCGCGACAACGGCCATCTCCTGCTCGACGGCTTCGAGACCGAAGGTCGCCGCCTTGAGGCGAACGGCGGCGTCGGCAGACACGACGGTGACCTTCGGCGCTCGGCCCACGAGGCCGAGGGCGACACCGATGATGCGATTGTCGGCCTTGTCCTCGTCGAGTCCGTGCTCCCGCAGTCGGCCCACGTCGACCCCGTTGAGGGCGACCCGCAGGCTGCCGCCTTCGGGCAACGTCACCGGAGCCGTGAGGTCCCCGCCGCACTCCATGCGAAGACGCTCGATCGTGCGCAGCACCTCACGGGCGGCGCGCCCGACCGGGTCGAGGCGTTTCTTCAGGCCGTCGAGTTCTTCCAACACCACCAGAGGAACCACGATGTCCCGATCGCCGTAGGCGGCAAGGATGCCGTCCGGGTCGGCCACCAGTGCACTGGTGTCGAGCACGAGCTGGGGGTGCGCCAGCTCGAGCACCTCGTGGAGCACGTCGGTGATGTCGGACACCTGACCTCCTTGGCCGAGCAGGTCGGTGCTGCCGGCACCCACAACCCTGGATCCTCGAGCGCGCCGGAGGGTGGATGCTCCCCGGTCTCACCGTGGGTCGCGCAGGAGCCGAAGGGTCAGCTGGCGGCGCGGTACCCGTAGGTGAGGGCGCCGCGTGGGTGCGTGGTCCAGTGTCGGTCGTCGGGCGTTTCGATGGTGAGGGTGCCGTCGGGTTCGAGGGTTTGCCGCCATCGTTTTCGGTGGGCGAGGTGGTGATGGTGACTGCAGGCGAGCACGAGGTTGGCGAGGTTGGTGGCGCCGCCGTCTTCCCAGGGGATGACGTGGTGGGCGTCGCACCACTCGGGGGGCCGATCGCACCCTTCGACCATGCGGCAGTGCCCGTCGCGTAGGGCGAGGGCCGAGAACAACGCGGGTGGGGTGGTGCGGGTGGAGCGGCCGTAGTCGAGGATCGTGCCCCGCCCGTCGCTGAGTACGCGGTGCACGTTGGCGTCGCACAACAGGACCCGGATCGAGTCGGCGTCGAGGCGGGTGCCGTCGAGGGTGCGGCCACCCCCGTGGGCTTCGAGTTCTTCGAGGGTGAGGACGATGTTGACGTGGGGGCGGTGCCGGCCGGCGGTGGTGGCGGTGTCTTGGTGGTCGAGGAACCATTGGCACACGTCTCGCAGGGCGTCGGCTCGCCGCTCGGCCGGGGAACGCTTCTCGCCTTCCACATCGCAGGTGGCGGCCACCCGCAGGGCCGCTTCGATGGGGGCGGCGGCGTCGGCGTCGAACGAGCCTTTGAGCTCGGCTCGCCCGTCGAGGGTGCGCGACACGTGCA
>JBKJLU010000108.1:0-4510 GCA_046596815.1 Acidimicrobiales bacterium
CCCGCACCCGGCTACGGGCATCAGTGAGCAGCGATTTCTGACGGCCTTCCTCGGAGACTGCCTGGGCCCGCAGCGACGTCTGGCGAGCCCGGACGGCGACCAATTCGTCGCGATGAAACGAGACCAAATCCTTGTGCTGCGCGACCTCGTCGCGGTGGGCGGCAAGACCTCGACGTTCACCGGAGATGGAGTCTCGAAGGCTCTGATAGCGCCCGACGGAGAGGGATTGGGCCTCGGCCACGCTCTTGAGGAAGTCGCGGGCGGCCGCCAGCTCTCGATAGGTCTGACGCTCGAGGAGCACGCTCGCGAGCTGCGCCGAGGGCTGATGGATGTAGGCCCGCACCGCGCGATCCGCAAGTTCGGTCCGTGCTCCTGCGAGATCGTCCTCGGTGGCCGTCAGCTTCGTTTCCGCTCGAGCGAGATCGCCGGTCACGGTCGCCAGCCGTCCATTGGCGGCCTCGAGTTCGGACTCGACGGTGGCGATCTCGGCGTCCATGGCTGCGAGCTCGGTTTCGATGTTGCGGCGCTTGCCGGCAACGTCGTCGAGTTGATCGAGCACCGCCGCCTCCTTGGCCGAGGCTTCCTCGACCTGGGAACGCAACGAGCGCAGCTCGCCCTCGATCACGGCCTGACGGGCCGCCTCGGCCGAGGTCGTGGTGGTCGTCGACGGTGGCGAACGGCGCACAGTCGTCGTCGTGGTGGTGGTCGTGGCGGCATCGACCGGCAGGGCCCCGAGGAGGCTTGCGCACAGCACCGCCACGCTCAGCCGATGCTTCACACGTGCAACGGTACCAACATTGTCAACAGGGTCCAGGGACGGGACCGGAGGTTGCCGGGAGACCTCAGACGTCGAGGAATCGGCTCACGGCGATGGCCGATCCGACGACGCCGACGAAGGCGCCGACGGCGAGGATGAAGATGCCGGTGCCGAGTACATCGCCGCCGGAGACGACGAACTGCCCAAGCAGGGTGTTGTCGTCGATGAGTCGATCGATGATCGTGCGGCCGAGCGCCATGAACAGGATGGCGAAGGCGGCTCCGACCACCCCCTGGAACATGCCCTCAAGCATGAAGGGAATGCGGATGAACCAGTTCGTGGCTCCCACCAACTTCATCACCGCAACCTCACGGCGGCGGGCGAAGATGGCCATGCGGATCGTGTTCAGGATCAGCAACGCGGCCGAGAGCAGCAGCACGAGGGCGATGACGGCGATGCCGACCTTGAGGTAGAAGGTGACGCTCAGCAAGGTCTCGACCGTCTCCTTGGCGAAGACGACCTCTTTGACTCCCTCACGCTTTTCGAAACGCTCGCCCACGGCGTCGACGAGTTCAGGCTGGCGAGGTACGACCCGGAACGAAGGAGGAAGGTCCTCGGCCCGCACGCTCTCGACCATGTCGGGCGAGTTCGAGAACATCTGCTTGAACTCGTCGTAGGCCGCAGCCTGATCGACGAAGGTGACCCGCTTGACCTCGGGCATGGCCTCGAGCTCAGCCTGCAGCCCGTCGCGTTGTGTCGCGGCCACATCCGGGTTCAGGAAGATGTTCAGCTCGACCCCGCCCCGCCATTGCAGCGTCGCCTTGTTGACGGCCTGTTGCAACAGCAACGCACCGCCGACCAGAAAGAGCGACACGGCCACGGTGAGCACCGCCGCGGTCGTCATCAGCAGGTTGCGACGCAGGTTGGTCGCCGTCTCGCGGACGACGTAATCGACCGAGATGGCCATTAAAGATCTCCTCTACGGAAGGTGAAGATGGCGACACGGAAGACGTGCACCAGGAGAACGACGGTGAGGACGGCGAGGGCGGTGATGGCGATGGCGGCGGGCCACATCGTCGAGAGGTAGCTCTGCGAACGCACGGTCGACCCATCGCGCAGGACGGCCACGCCGACCGAGGCCTCCCGGGAGATGCTCAACCGCATGAGGGCAATGGCGGCGGTTCCGACGGCCACCCCGACAAACGTCAGGATGAGTTGGCGTCGCCAATAGAACTCGGCCGGCGATGCGCTCCCGGCCATCACGAGCCGACGCCGTAAACCCCTCGGGCCTGGTCGCGGACGACGATGCCGCGGTCGAGTTCGATCACGCGCCGGCGCATGGAATCGACGATCCCCTGGTCGTGGGTGGCCATGACGACGGTGGTGCCGGTGCGGTTGATCCGGTCGAGCAGGCGCATGATGCCGACGGAGGTGTTCGGGTCGAGGTTGCCCGTGGGCTCATCGGCCAGGAGGATCAGCGGGCGGTTCACGAACGCCCGGGCGATCGACACCCGCTGTTGTTCGCCGCCGGAGAGCTCGGTCGGCAGGTTCTCCATCTTCTTGGAGAGACCCACCAGGTCGAGGATCTGGGGCACCTGCGAGGCGATCACGTGCTTTGGTCGGCCGATGACCTCGAGGGCGAAGGCGACGTTCTGGTACACGCTCTTGTTCGGGAGCAACCGAAAGTCCTGGAACACGCAGCCGATGTTGCGCCGGAGGTAAGGGACCTTCCAATGGTTGAGCGTATTGATCTCTTTGCCGGCGACCCAGATCGAACCGTCGTCGGGCTCTTGTTCCTTGGTCAGCAGGCGGAGGAAGGTCGACTTGCCCGAGCCGGAAGGCCCGACCATGAAGACGAACTCACCCTTGGCGATGTCGACGGAACAATCGCGCAGGGCGACGGTCGTTCCCTTGTACGACTTGGTGACGTGGTCCAGACGGATCATGAGAGGGGGCCCGCGACGGGAGAGAGGAAGGTGCGGCGCGGTCAGACGAGGCTACCGTGCCTGGGAGCCGGAAGGGAATCATCCCGTTGGCGTCGAATGCACACGTCGTGAGCCATCGTCGGGTCGTGCTGGCGGCGCTGATCTCCGCATCGTGGCTGCTCAGCGTCGTCGTCCTGGCCCTTGCACCGGCAACAGCCGCGCCGACGCCCGAAGCCGAGGACGACTTCGTGGCCCGCATCGCCGGCGAGCGCGCCGCCGTCGGACTCCCGGCATTCGCCCTGTCCGCCGACCTCGTGGCCGTTGCTCGGCGCCATTCCGAGGACATGGCCAGGGGAGATCGGCTCTACCACAACCCCCGGCTGGCAACCGAGGTCCAGAACTGGGATGCGGTCGGCGAAAACGTCGGCACGGGCGAGACGGTCGAGAGCATCCATCTCGCCTTCATGGAATCGGCCACGCACCGATCGGAGATCCTGAGCACGCGCTTCACCGAAGTCGGCGTGGGAGTCGTGGTGCGCGACGGCGTGGTCTGGGTGACCCAGGTGTTCCGCCGGCCCTCCTCGACCAGATCGGTTCCGGCTCCCGGTCCGGTCGCTGCCGCTCCCCCACCCACGACGACCATCCCACGGGCGTCGCGCTCGCCGTTGCCGACGACCGCTGCACCCGAGGCCGCCCCGGCCCCGACGACCCTTCCGGTCCCGGTCGCCGCACCCCCGCCGACCACGGCCATCGAACTCCTTGGCCCCCTCGAATCGCTCGAGACGGATGGCGTCGACGCGACTCGTCCAGAGAGGTCGGTCGAAGGGGCGTCGGTGCGCAGCCAGACTCACGCCCGGCCCGCTCCGCTTCGGGAGGTGACAACGCCGGTAGGTGCGGCCGCCGCGCTCCTGGTCGCGGTGGTCGGCGCCTTGGTGTCCCAGGTAGCCGTCGAGTCGCGTCGTACGGCCGGCGTCCGCTAGCTCGATCCGCTCAACTCGTCGGTCTGGCGGCGCCAGCGCAGCCACGCCTCCATGAGGTCGTCGAGGTCGCCGTCGAGCACCGCCTGCACGTTGCCCGTCTCGTAGCCCGTCCGGTCGTCCTTGACCATCTGGTAGGGCGCCTGGACGTAGTGGCGAAAGGCGTTGCCCCACCCCGCCTGCGAGGCCGGACCGGAGATCTCGGCCATGTCGGCCAGCCGTTCCTCCCGCTGCCGCTCGGCGATTTTGGCCGCCAGCACCTGCATGGCACGGGCCTTGTTCTGCATCTGGCTGCGCTCGTTCTGGCAACTGACGACGATGCCGGTGGGCAGGTGGGTGAGGCGCACGGCCGAATCGGTGACGTTGACGTGCTGGCCGCCGGCCCCCGATGACCTATAGGTGTCGACCCGCAGGTCCTTCTCCTCGATGGTGACCTCACCGCTGAGGTCCTCGAGGAACGGTGTCGGATCGAGCGAGGCGAAGCTCGTCTGGCGTCGGGCCTGGGAGTCGAAGGGGCTGATGCGCACGAGGCGGTGGGTGCCCTTCTCCGCGCTCAGCAGTCCGTAGGCGTAACGACCCTTGATGATGAGGGTGGCGCTGAGGATGCCCGCCTCGGCCCCCGGCGACACCTCGTCGATCTCGTAGGTGAAGCCCCGGCGCTCGGCCCACCGGGTGTACATCCGCACCATCATCTCGGCCCAGTCCTGGGCGTCGGTTCCTCCCGCGCCGGCGTGGATCTCGCAGATGGCATCGACCTCGTCGTACTCGCCGGTGAAGAGGCTGCGGAGTTCGAGGTCATCGAGCGTCCTGGCGATGGCGAGCGTCTCGGACTCGAGATCGGCCTCCTGGCT
>JBKJLU010000189.1:0-4472 GCA_046596815.1 Acidimicrobiales bacterium
AGTCGTCGCCACTGACCTGGTGGTGTTCGGCATCGCGGGCTCGGTGTAGGGCTTGGAGGGCCAATGTGACGACTTCGTCGTCATTGAGCCGGACGCCCCGGGTGACGTGTGTGTCGAAGTCGTCACATTGGCCCTCCAAGCCCTACACCGAGCCCGCGATGCCGAACACCACCAGGTCAGTGGCGACGACTCGCTGAACACCCCTCGAGCAATCGGGACCACCGGCTCGCCCCAGGAGAGAACCGGCGACCATCGCCGACGATCACGCACGCCTGACGGCTAAAGGCGCCGAGGGTCGGGTCCTATGGGCGCAGGGCTCTGGCAGCATCGGCCACGCGACGGACGAACACTAGGCATGCACCGGCGTCGGGATTCTTTTGACGTAGTCACTCGCCCGGCGACGGCGTCGTGATACGCCCGCAGCGCGACCGCAGCGGTTCGGTGGCCGACCCTGCTGGCCGCTGCGCGGGCGGTGGCGGGCCCGTACTGTCGCGGTGATGGTTGCGACGAGCGAGGAACTGCGACGGCTATCCGACACGGTGTGGGAACGCACGCGGCGGCGACTCGACGGTCTGACCGACGACGAGTATCTCTGGGAGCCCGCACCCGGATGTTGGTCGATACGAGCACGGCCCGACGGCACGCGCTTCGATGAGTGGGCGCCGATCGTGTACCCCGACCCGTTCACCACCTTGGCCTGGCGCCTCTGGCACCTGATCGACATGTACGGCGAGGACCGTGCGCCGAGGTTGCTGGACGTACCCCCGCAGGGCGAGCCCGTCGGCCAGGATGCTCCCGACCCCACACCCCCGGCCACCGCAGCCGACGCCCTCGATCAGCTCGACCGAGCTCACGCACGGTGGGACGCGCATCTCGCCCTCGCCGACGACGAACGACTCGGCGCGGCCATCGGTCCAGTCGGCGGAGAACACAGCGACGGCACGCGGACTGGCTATGTCCTGCACATGCTGGACGAGTTCATCCACCACGGCGCGGAAATCTCGCTGCTGCGCGACCTGTACAGGTGGCAGAGGCCCATCAGCACCGATGCGCTCACCGAGCGAGCGATCCGGGGCGACCACTCGCTCCTCGTCGACATCGATTCCCTCGGCGCCGACACCACCTCAGCGCTGCTCAGCACCGCAGCCAGCTTTGGGCGGTGGGCGCTCGTCGAGGAGATGATCGACCGTGGCGCCCGTCCTGCCAATACCGGACGGACACCGGCGCACGCTGCCGCCGGCGCCGGAGAACTCGACCTGCTCCGCAATCTCGTCGGTCACGGCGCTGACCTCGCAGCGCGGGACCCGGACTTCGATGCGACGCCGCTGACCTGGGCCCGGTTCATGAACCGCGACCAAGTCGTCGCCTGGCTCGAGGAACTCGGCGCGCCGGAGTGAACGCGAGGTCGGGTATTCGCCCAAGCCAAGGTGTCAGCGCCAGCGTTGCAAGGATTGTCGCTGCCTCACGAGAGCACTTGGCGGTGTGTTTCAGTGGATGACCTCGTTGAGCGGATCCGTCGCCATGCGAAGGCTGAGATCGAGGCCGTTCCGGCCATCACCCTTGACGAGATTCGACGTCCTAAGGCATCAAATCGAGGGGCTCGGTGGCTGGCGATGGCTGCGGCCGCGCTGATGGTGGCAGGTGTGGCTGGGCTGTTCAGCATCGACAGAGGAGGAGAAACAGTTACCGCAGGAGGCAGCCAAGACTTTTCTTTGACTCTGGACGGCCACCGCGACTGGTTCTTGGCGGTGCTCAATCGACAGATCGAGCCGACCGACGAAGCCTTCCGAAGCCGCTACAGCGACAGCTTCCTGGCTGCCGTGCCGCCTGATGAGTTCCGCCAGGCCCTTGCGACGGTGTCACCAATGGGCCCATGGCGTCAGCTCGAGGAGATCGAACGCCGCGGCGAAACAATCCTGGCGGTGCAGCTGGCGGCGCCGGGCAAGGAGCAGAGCCGGCTCACGTTCGCGCTTGGCAACGATGGACGCGTTCAAGGCTCGACGATCCTCATGGCGACGCACTGCGCAGAAGCCGTCGATCCGGCGATCCCGCTGTCGCCTGGGTTGGCGCAACAACTTGCATGGGTGCAGGAACTCCTCGGGTCAGACCGCGAGGTGTCTGATGAGGAACTGCAGGCCCGCTTCGCCCCTTCCTTCCTGAGCTCCGTCTCTCCGGACAAGTTCCGCGCAGGGCTAGTACAGCTTCGAGAACTCGGGCCCTATTCGCTACGCGGATTTGAGGGCGCACCGCTAGCGGCGTCGCTGGCAGCCAGAGTCGGCGTGCGGTCGGGTGAAGAGGCACGACTGACGCTCAGTGTGGAGGCATCAGGCGCTGCGCGAATTAGCGGCCTCGAGATCCGAACGCAGCAGCCATGCCGCATCGGGGGCTGATTCTGCGGTCTGCGGTCTGCGGTCTGCGGTCGCCGACGTTCGCTGCGTCCCTAACGGCTTCTCGTGGGCCGCCGTCGACATGCTGCTCGCGCGCCGGTGGTGACCGGATGACCAAATCGGCCGCGTCGTGATGCGGGCGATCGTCCTCGTCACCGCTCGTGGAGGGGGCGCCGGTCCCGACGGCTGAGATGTGCCGGGGTCAGCGCCCCGTCGCTCTGGCGAGCAGCACACTGCGCTTCGGCGCGCCTGTCTTGGCGAAGATCGCCTTCAGGTGGTCTTGGACCGTGTGTTCCGAAAGAAACATGCTCTCGGCGATCTGCCGCGTATCGGCGCCGGTCGCGAGATGGCCGAGGAGTTCGGCTTCACGGGTTGTTAGCCCGCAGGCGCGGGAGAAGAGGTCGAGGCGGTCACCCGGCGACGTCCGCTCGATGGTTACCGCGATCTCATCGGCAACGCCGGCCTGGGCCAAGCGGGCTGCGCTCAGCGTGAGCCATACGCCGTCGGCCAGGTGAACGCGTGACGAGGGTGAGTGGTCGTCGACACCTGCTTCCACGGCGAGCATCTGCGCGGCGACGTTGTACGCGCCTGCGGGGATCGGGCGGTGGTCCGCGTCGGGCGGCACGAGGAGGCGGAGGTACTGCTCGGTCTCGGGGGTCTGGGCGCGCACCTCGAGGTTGGACGTAAGCATGAGGACGGCTGGCCCGGTGCGCACTGGGGACGACGCGTTGACCTCGAAGGTGCGGGCCTGGCAGCGCCGGAGCGCGGTCGTCACGGGCTCGGCTATGGCTGAAAGGACATCGGCCTCGGCGTCGCCGTACCGGCGTGTCGAACGGGTGCGCCACAGCTCGAGAAACGCCCAGCAGCCGTATCGGTCGCGGAACACGACGGAGGCGACGTCGGAGACGTCGTAGCGAACGAGTAGCTCACGCCACACGAGGCTTTCCTCAGGGCGATCGCCCGTCACTGAGCGCAGACCGGCGACGGGCGGCTGGGACAGGGTCGTCCACCGGTTCAGCGGGGTCAGGTACTTCAGCAGAATCTGTCGGGGCAGCTCCGGAAGCCAGGGGACGTCTGCAAGGGGGGAGCCGCCGACCTCGGTCACCGGATCGGTGAGAAGCCACGCGTAGGCGTCGAACCCGACCAGCGGCCGGATCTCCTCGACGAGCGCGAGCCGGAGTGCCCTCGCGTCGTCGTGCTCGCTGCACCGCCGGACGACTCGATCGACGGCGCGCTCGATCGTCGAGCCTCTCCGCATGCGACGAGCGTAGGACAGCGGCGGGTTCACATCGGCCGCCGAACCCCAGGAAGTTGGGATAGGCGCCAACCGCCCGAGTCCATACGGTTGGATCGATACCCAACGCCGCTCAGGAGCGACCATGCCGACACTGCACATTGAACATGCCATCACCGAATTCGAGACGTGGCTAGCCGCGTTCGGCCGGTTCGGCGACGCACGGCGCAGCGCCGGAGTCCGCGACGAGCGCATCCACCAACCGGTCGGCGATCCGCACTATGTGATCGTCGACCTGGACTTCGACACCGTCGACGAGGCGAACGCGTTCCTGCAGTTCCTCGAAACCGTGGTTTGGTCGAACCCGGCCAACGCACCCGCGCTCGCAGGTTCACCGCGTGCGTTGGTCCTCGAGCGAGCGACGGCGGTGTCGCTGACGCAGTAAGCGAGGACGATCATCACCGCGCAACCGCTCGGGCGGGGCCGGCGTGCGGAACAGCCAGCGGCCCCGGGCGGTCGGCAAGCTCCCTCAGTCGGGCGGGCCCCTTGGAGCGTGCGGCGGCCCCGGGCTCAGATCTCCACGGTCACGCGCAAGAAGGTGGCGGGGATCAGGGTCGCCTGATCGTCCGGACTCTGGTTCTGCTCGTTGAACAGACCGTCGAGGGCGTGGAGCAGCTCATCGGCACGACCGCTCGCCTCTGCCGCCTCGAACGCGTTCATGGTGGGGCCGTAGTAGTCCCGGAACGACGAGAGGAACTGCGACGGCGACACGGGCGTGGTGAACACGAACGTGTCGCGATCGAAGGAGACGCTGGCCTCGGGCACCCCAGCCGCGGCGAAGCGCTCGACTA
>JBKJLU010000453.1:0-4974 GCA_046596815.1 Acidimicrobiales bacterium
GTTTTGCCAGCCACGGCGCCTTCGTGCTCGTCGGCGCCGCTCGCTGCTACATCCCCCTCAGCGCCATGGGCAACCCGCCACCCCGCTCGGCCCGTGAGGCCTTGAACCGGGGCGAGACCCGCACCTTCGTGGTGCAGGCCCTCGACGCCCCCCGGCGCGGCATCGAACTCGCCCTTCCCGGCTTCGAGAAGTTGGCCGGTCGCCCGACCGACGAGACGGTCGAGGCCGAGATCGGCGAGGCACCGCCTCCCATTGCGGCCAAGCCAGCCCGCCGCAGCCGCAAGGTCGCCCCGGCCGTGGAAACGCCCGCGGCGACGCCGGCGCCACCGCCCAAGAAGGCCGGAACCGCCAAAAAGGCGGCCGCAGCCAAGAAGGCTGCAGCTCCCGCCAAGAAGGCGACGGCTCCCAAGAAGGCGACGGCGACCAAGAAGTCAGCGACCCCGGTCGCCGTTCCGGTGCCGGTGGTCGAGGCTCCGGCTCGGGCGAAGAGGGCCCCGGCTCGCAAGGTCGCCGCCACCAAGAAGGCGGCGCCGGTCGCACCCAAGAAGCCCGCCGTGGCCAAGACCCCGGCGGCGGTCAAGAACGTGGCCCCCAAGGCGGCCGCTCCCGCCAAGAAGGCTCCGGTGAAGAAGGCGGCTGCTGTGGCCAAGAAGAGGCCTCCGGCGACCGCATCCACGAAGGCCGCTCCGGTGAAAAAGGTCGCCGCCGCCAAGAAGGCTCCGGCCGAGAAGGCGGCGCCTGCGCCTGCCAAGAACGCCCCAGTCAAAAAGGCGCCAGCCAAGCGGGCGGCCAAGAAGTCCGCCTCCTCCTGACCCACGGGGGGTCGCCATGCCGCTACGGATCGCCACCTGGAACGTCAACTCGCTGAAGGTCCGCCTGGCCAAGGTCGAGGAGTGGATCGGGTATGCCGCGCCCGACGTCCTGTGCCTGCAAGAGACGAAGATGGCCGATGCCGCCTTCCCGACGATGGCCTTCAGCGCCCTCGGCTACGAGTCGGCCCACAACGGCGAGGGCCGCTGGAACGGTGTCGCCATCGTGAGCCGGGTCGGACTCGAGGACGTCGTCGCCGGATTCTCCTCGGCCTCCGATGAAGCTCCGGCCGAGAGCCGCCTGCTGTCCGCGACCTGCGGCGGCGTTCGGGTCTCGTCGATCTACGCACCCAACGGACGAGCTGTCGGCACCGAACACTTCGCCGCCAAATTGGCCTGGTTCGCGGATCTCCGCAGTCACCTGGTCAACACCTGCGATCCCGACGGACAGGTCGTGGTGTGTGGCGACTTCAACGTGGCCCCCGACGATCGTGACGTGTGGGATCCTCGCCACGCCAACGGCGGCACCCACGTCACCCCGGAGGAGCGGGGGGCCCTGGGCGACCTCGAGGCGTGGGGGCTGACCGACGCCTTCCGCCTCCAGCACCAGGGGGACGAGCTCTTCAGCTGGTGGGACTACCGGGCCGGCGATTTCCACAAGCACAAGGGCATGCGCATCGATCTGGTGCTGGTGAGCCGTCCGCTGGTCGACAAGGTGACGTTCGCCTTGATCGACCGTCAGGCCCGTAAGGGCAAACTGCCGTCGGACCATGCGCCCCTGTTCGTAGACCTCGACATCGATGCGGAGACCCCATGAGCGAACGCGACGAGAGCAGCGGCGAGTTCGGTTTTGCCGAGCGGATGCGCCAGATGCGGGATGCCGGCGTGACCCCCCAGCGGGCCGAGATGCGACGGCTGGCCGAGGCCATGCGCCTGGTCATCGAGCGGTTGGTGGCGACCCGGGCGCCGGAGGACGAACTGGCCCGGGCGGCCGAGGCCCTCGAGGCCATCGCCGCCAGCCTCGACGGCTATCCCCGAGGACACTCGTTCGAAGGATTTTCGGAGTCGGCCAACGCGGGTGACCCGCACGCCTTCTTCGATCACAGCCCGATCATCGGCCGAGCGAACCCGTTGGCCCCTCCGATCGACCTGGCGGTGATCGACGCCAAGGTGGTGGGTCGGGCCCGATTCGGGTCGGCCTATGAGGGCCCGCCCGGCGCCGTCCACGGCGGCTATGTGGCCGCGGCCTTCGACGAGGTGTTGGGGATGGCCCAGTCACTCGGCGGGAAGCCGGGGATGACGGGCACCCTGACGGTTCGCTACCGGCGGCCCCATCCGCTGCACGCCGAGATCGACTTCGAGGGTGAGTTGCTGCGGACCGAGGGGCGCAAGATCTTCACCGCCGGCCGCTCGTTCGCCAACGGCGAGTTGCTGGCCGAGGCGGAGGGCATCTTCATCTCCGTCGACTTCTCGAAGATCGCCGAGATGATGGCGGGACGAAACCCCTGAGCTCTCGCGAGGCCGGCGTAGGGAGCGCCAGCGAGCAGCCGGCACGTGAGCGGAGCAGCAGTTACGCGGAGCGAACCGAAGACAGAGAGAGGATCTTGGGCTGCGTGTCCTGCTCGCGGTAGAGGAGCCATTCCTCGTCGAGGGGCAGGGGGAGGGCGGCGGCGCCCGAGCCGATCAGCGGGCGGGGCTTGCGGCGGGCGCCGGCGGCGCTGTTGCCCCCGCGACCCCGGTAGACGATGAGTCCGCTCACCGGGTCGGGAACGGCATCGAGGGCCGCCTGGACCGAGACGCTGTCGCGGTACTGCTCCCACGCCGCTTCGTCGGCGAACGCGACCTCGAAGATCACGCCCCACGAGCTCTTGTGCCAGTTCCAGTCGACGGCCCCGGAGAACAGGGCGTGCTCGACGAGGTTGTCGCCCCAGGCCTCCGACCAGGACGCCGCACTGAAGCGACCGTCGAAGACCTCGATCGACATCCAGTAAGGCGACGGCACGCCCTCAGGGTACGTCATCAGGACCTCCGCATCAACGCTGAGCCGGACACAGGTCAGGAACTGAGGTGCAGGCGCAACTTTTCGAGGCCCGATCCGAGGGCTGTGTCGATGGCGGCGTCCGGGAGACCGAGGTCGTCGTGCAACTCATGCACCGTGCGCAGGGCGTGGCCTCGCAGGCCGAAGCGGGCGGCGACGACCTCGCGTTCGAGGGAATCGAGCGAGTCGAACAGGTGGGTGTCGGTGCGGACGGAGAGGAGGTCGTCGTCGGCTTCACCGGCCACGTCGACGAGATCCCCGAGCGCATCCGGATACGGCCATCCATCTTCAGCGGGCCACAGGGTCATACCTTCGTTCTCGCGCCGTCGGCGCAAGCCGTCAAGGGTTTCCGTCGGGACCAGGGGGATCGGCGAGCCATCGGTCGAGCACATCGACTTCGAGGCTGGCGTGTTCACGCAGGCCCGACACGATGGCGTGCTCGACTTTGCCTCCGACGAGCGGGACGCTCACCTTCATCTCGGCTTCGGTCGTGCGGGTGGTCGTGTTCGCATCCACGGCGTGGAGTTGGAACTCGCCCGAACATCGAAGGAGGTTGCGGTAGTGGTCGGGGACGATGCGCCACGTGGTGCGGTGGGTGCGACGATCAAGGGTCGACTCCTCGACCCACGTGAGGCGTGACGGGTCGACCACCCGCCGCACGGCCGAGTTGACCTCGCCGGTGAACGCGTACTTCACCCATTGGTGCACGAGGTCGCCGGTCTCGACACGATGCACCAGGGTGGGCCGACCCAACTTCGGCATCCCGGCGAGCACGTCGAGGAAGGCCGGATCGACGAATGCGGCCTCGACACGGTCGAGGGACCCGGCGAACGTCTGGTCGATGGTGAAGCGCACGGATGCAGCCTCTCAGGCGCTCTGGCGGTGTTCGGCCACCAGGGCCAGAAGGTCGTCGCCGTAGCGTTCGGCCTTGACCGGGCCGAGGCCGGGGACGGTCAACAACCCGTCGCGCGTGCGAGGGCGGGCTTCGGCCACCGCCGCCAGCGTCGTGTCGTGGAAGATGACGTAGGCCGGCACGTTGGCCGCTCGAGCGGCGCGGGCTCGCCACTCTCTCAGCGCCGTGAGCACGTCGAGGTCGGGGTCACTTCCGAGACTCGGCGGACCGGTGCGGCCTCGGGCCGACCGGCCGCCATCGAGGGCCCGCAGGCGGGTGCGCTCGAGTTCGAGGTAGTCACGCCAATCGCCGGCAGGGCCTTCGGCCGCCAGCGCACGGAGGGATGCTTCGATGGTCGAGAGCCAGGGCGACGCCGAACGGGGGATCGAGCGCTCGCCGAACGTGCGCCGTTCGGCCCACGAGCACTGCAGGTGCTCGTGGGAGCGGGTCAGCGCCACGTAGAGCAGTCGTCGCTCCTCGGCCTGAGCCTCGGCTGTCTCCGCCTTGCCGATGGGGACGAGGCCCTTCTCGAGTCCGGCCACGAACACGACCGGCCACTCGAGGCCCTTGGCGCGGTGGAAGGTGACGATCTCGACGGCGTCGCCGCCCTCTTCGGGCTCGTCGCCCTTGACCGTCGCCGCCAGCCACGCCGAGAACCCGAGTACGGAGGCGGCCGTGTCGAGCATCGAGTACTCCCGGGCCAGGCGGACGAGCGCCTCGAGGTTGGCCTTGCGGTCGTCGGTGCCGCCTTCGGCGCGAACCATGGCTTCGAGCTCGGTGATGCGACTGGCGAACGGAACCTGGGCCACCGAGGCCGACAGGTCGTTGAGGGCGACCTTGACCTCGGGCTGGGAGAGGAGGCCGCCGCCGCCCCGGACCCGGAATGGGATCGAGGCGGCCAGACACGCCTTCTCGAATTCGACCGCCTGGGCGTTGGTGCGCACCAGGACAGCGACGTGCGACCACGGTCGGCTGGGGCCGTGGTGGCGCCGGATGGTGGCGGCGATGCCCCGGGCCTCGGCCACGTCGGTCGGGTAGGACCGCACCTCGGGCAGCGGACCGTCGCTGCGGTGGGCCCGAAGACGCGGCGACTCGGAGCCCGCCCCGGCCGCCAGGACGGCGTTGGCCACGGCCAGCACCTGGGGCGTCGAGCGGTAATTGTCGTCGAGGCGGATGGTGGCGCTCGTCGGGAACAGGCGGCCGAAGTTGTCCAGGAGACGGGGGTCGGCGCCGTT
>JBKJLU010000052.1:0-3806 GCA_046596815.1 Acidimicrobiales bacterium
GGACATGGACCTGCGCTGGCAGATGGACCGGCTCTCGCAAAACCTGCAGAGCGCCTTTCCGCAGGCCGGTTGGGACAAGCGCTACAACTTCAGCGGACAGGACCCCCTCGGCATGGCCGAGGGCGCGGCATTGATGAACGAGCTCGGCGACATCGACCAGCTCGAGAACCTGTTGCGCCAAGCATCGAACCCCGGCGCGCTCGCCGACGTCGACATCGAACGGGCCCGCGAACTGCTCGGCGACGAGAGCGCCAATTCCCTCGAACGCCTGGCCCAGTTGTCGAAGCAACTCGAGGAGGCCGGCCTGATCGAGAACAAGGAAGGCCGGCTCGAGCTCACGCCGCGCGGGATGCGCAAGATCGGCCAGAACGCCCTGTCCGACCTGTTCACCAAGTTGCAGAAGGACAAGATGGGCCGCCACCAGATCGATCCCCATGGGGTCGGCCACGAGCGGTCGTACGAGACCAAGGCGTACGAGTTCGGCGACCCGTTCAACCTCCAGATCGAGAAGACGGTGCGCAACGCCATCGCCCGCTCGGGCGGTGGCACCCCCGTGCACCTGTCACCGGAGGATTTCGAGATCGAGCGCACCGAGACGCTCACCCGCACGTCGACCGTGCTCATGCTCGACCTGTCGCTGTCGATGCCGATGCGCGACAACTTCCTCCCCGCCAAGAAGGTGGCGATGGCGCTGCACTCGCTTATCTCGTCGCAGTACCCCCGCGACTTCCTCGGCATCGTCGGCTTCAGTGAGGTCGCCCGCGAGCTGAAGGCCGAACAGCTCCCCGAGGTCTCGTGGGATTTCGTTTACGGCACGAACATGCAGCACGGCTTCCAGATCGCGCGACGCCTTCTGGGCCGTCAGACCGGGACCAAGCAGATCATCATGATCACCGACGGCGAGCCGACGGCCCACGTCATGACCAACGGCGAGGTCTTCTTCAACTACCCGCCGGTGCGCGAAACCGTCGACGCCACCCTGGCCGAGGTCAACAAGCTCACCCGTGACGGCATCAAGATCAACACGTTCATGCTCGACGCCACGTCATATCTCCGTGACTTCATCGAGAAGCTCACCCGCATGAACGGTGGTCGGGCCTTCTTCACCACCCCGGAGAACCTGGGCGACTACGTCCTCGTCGACTTCATCGAACACAAGCGCACGCTGCGTACCGGCCGCCGGACCGCCTAACTACATCTCCTCGGCGAACCGTTCGAGGGCGTCGAAGTTGCGCCGGATCATGGCGCGCGAAGGCGCGAGGCCGACCTTCTCGTAGAACGGGCGGACCTCCTCCTCGCAGGCGAGGTCGACCATGTAGAGGTGTTCGAGTTGGCCGAGCAAGGTGTGCATGAGCTCGGTGCCGATGCCCCGCTCCTGCCATCCGGGAAGCACCTCGACGAGCGGGATGTATGCAGCCAACAGACCGTCGGAGACGGCGGTGGCGAACCCCACGACGCGATCTCCGGACAGATCGACGGCGATGGCGCAGCGATAGCTGCGCTCGAGGTGCGAAAGCAGCGTGGCCGCCGAGGGTCGCACCGACCAGCCGACGAAGAAGCCGTCCAGCTGCTCCCAGCGAAGCCCAGAGACGCTTGTGCGGTAATCGATCCTCATCGAGAGCGAACGGTAGCGGTCTGACTCGATCGGGGGATTTTCGAACTTCTACTTGCACTGACGCCCGAGAGGGTGGATGATCACATTGTTGTAATTACATCGGTGCTATAGCCGACTGAGGGGAGGCCCACCGATGGAGCTGATGAGCCACAAGTTCCTACAAGTAGACCGGGGTTGGCAGTTGCAGGCCAACTGCCTCGGCGTCGATCCCGACCTGTTCTTTCCAGAACGGGGAGCTTCGACCCGAGAAGCCAAAGAGGTATGTCGGGGCTGCGTCGTCAAGGACGACTGCCTCGAGTACGCCTTGGCCAACGGCGAGAAGTTCGGCATCTGGGGCGGCATGAGTGAACGGGAGCGCCGGCGCATCCGGCGGGCTCGGGCGCTGGCCCGCCGCAGCAACAACGGGGCGGCTACGGCCTAATCCGGATGAGCAGCACGAAAACTTCCCCCATCGAGGCCCGCCTGTGAAAGGCGGGCCTCGATCGTTTTCGACGCCGCCAGATCGAGTTGCGGCCACCGGCGCTCCGCAATGGCGTCGAGCACCGATCGGGGCACCAGGCCGACCAGTTCGGCCCTTTCCACCTCCGCCATGGCCGCGACGGCATCGAAGGCAACATCGGGGCCGGTCGTTGCAGGGTCGATGAGGTTGCACGACACCTGCACGTGCGCACCCACCTGCAGTCCCAGCGTCCGAAGAGACGACGAGCGGATGGCCGAGGCGATCCGACGGGCATCCTCGACGCCGGTCGGCGGCGCCAACCACAGGTTGTAGGCCACGAGGATGGGTCGTGCCCCGATGCAACAGATCCCGGCCGTCGGGTGGGCATCGACCTCGGACGGGCCATGACGGCGGACGTCCGGCAACGTCCGCTCGGGTCCGTAGGCGACGCACGGCACCCCGAGCTCGGCCGTGATCCGCCGCGCCACCCGGTCACGCGCGGCGATCGCATCGGCCAACGACGAGCCCGCCAAGGGCACGAAGGGCACGACGTCGGCGGCGCCCAATCTCGGATGGACGCCGGTGTGCTCGCGCAGGTCGATGTGGGTCACGGCCTCGGCGACCACGGCGAACGCGGCCTCCTCGACGTCGGGACCCGCGAGGGTCAAGACACTGCGATGGTGGTCGCCGTCGACGTGCACGTCGAGGAGGTGATCACCGCCGGCCGCGCCCACCGCCGCGATCACGTCGAGGCGCCGGCCTTCGCTGATGTTGATCACGGCCTCGAGCACCCCCCAACGCTAAGGCCCGAACTCCTACGCTCGGGCCGTGCAGTTCGGTCTCGCCCTCCCGCACTTCGACTTCGCCGCCGCCGAACCTGGCGGGCGGCTGGCGTGGAGCGCGGTGGTCGAGCGGACTCGCCACGCCGAGCGCCTCGGTTTCGGCTCGGTATGGGTGGCCGACCACCTCTTCCTGGGTATCGAGAAGTACGGAGGAACGGGCCAGTACTTCGGCCGCGACCCGATCATCGCCCTCGGCGCGCTGGCCCGCCAGACCACGTCCGTTCGTCTCGGGATTCTGGTGTTGTGCGCCCAGTTGCGTCCGCCCGAACTCGCCGTCCGCCAACTCGAGACGCTCCAGGAGCTGTCCGGCGGGCGGCTGATCCCCGGAGCAGGTGCCGGATGGTACGAGCCCGAGTACGCCGCCGCCGGCATCCCCTTCGGGCGCCCCGGGGTGCGGCTGCGACAGCTCGCCGACTTCCTCGACCTGCTCGGCCGGTGGGGACTTCCCCGGTGGACGGGCGGCGTGGGCGACCGCTTCCTCGAGCTGGTCGCCGGTCACGCCGACGGGTGGAACACCGTGTGGTCCTGGTCCCCGGAGGCCTATCGCGAACGCCTCGACGTGCTCGAACGGGCGTGCGAGCGGATCGGGCGCGATCCCTCCGAGATCACCCGCTCGCTCGGCCTCACGACGCTGGTGGGCGAGAACGAGGCCGATCTCGAGCGCCGCTTCCGCCGGCTGCAGGAGTGCAGTCCGCCGGGTGTGATCTCCGGCAAGTCTCTCGAAGAATGGAAAGCCGGACGGCTGGTTGGCACCGTAGAGGAGGTGCGCGCCCAAGTGGCGGGCTGGAGTTCCCTCGGGGTCTCGGTCATCATCGCCGGCCCGGGAGCGCTACCGTTTTCAGCAACCGACCCCGACGACCTCGAACTCTTGGCGTCGGCCCTTCTCTAGGAGTGCCATGTTCGGTCTCGG
>JBKJLU010000059.1:0-6614 GCA_046596815.1 Acidimicrobiales bacterium
TGAGGAGGAGCGCCCGTTTCACGGATGCCGGGGCGGTGCCATTACCGGCCAGGAAGAACAGACCGCCGATGCCGATGGCATCGGTGCGACTGCGGCCCACGGCGACGGCATAGGCCCAGAAGAAGACGCCGATCCCGATGGCGAAGAGTCCCAGCGCGACGGTTGCGGCCGGAATCGCGGCCCGTCGGGTGAGGACGGCGGCAACGGCCGTCGCCGCGAACACGACCGTGCCAATCCAACTGGCGCGAACGACCGCGTCCTTCATGCGCCGGCCACGGCGTCGAGCGTGGTGGACAGGGTCTTCGCCAGGCCGTCGTACGTGAAGTCCTCGGTGGTCCGGCGGCGACTGGCGGCACCCATCGCCTCGCGTCGGTCGGCATCGTCGAGCAGGGTCGCCAACGCGCGCGCGACCTGGGTGACATCTCGAGGATGACGGACGACCAGACCGGTCACTTCGTCAACGACGGCGTCGGCCGCTCCCCCACTGTCGCCCGCGAGTTGCGGCACCCCGCAAGCGGCCGCCTCCAGAAACACGATCCCGAATCCTTCGGGTTCGAGGCCGAGCCAACGCGTCCGACAGCACATGGCGAAGACGTCGGCGGCGCCGTAGATGCGGGGCAGATCATCGTCGTGGACGCGTCCGAGGAGGCGGGCCGGCGCGCCCCGCTCGTCGATGCGCTTCTCGAGCCGATCGTGGTCTCGCCCCGTGCCGCCGATGACGAGTTGGACGTCCGGATGGGTGGCGCGGAGATCGGCGACGGCATCGATCAGGACATCGAAGCCCTTGCGGGGGACGAGACGACTCAGCGCGACGATCAACCGCCCGTCGCCTTCGATTCCCGCGAGGTTCCTTCTGGCCTCGGCGCGCTCAGACCCGGAAAGGGGCCGGAAGCGTTCGCCGTCGACCCCCGGAGGAATCACGGTGATGGCCGGCGTCCGGTCGCCGGCGACCCGTCGGGCTTCCGACGCCGGATAGTTCCCGGCGGCCACCACGTGGGCCGCGCCGGCAACCACACGGCCCATCAGCATCGAGCCCGCCCCCGGAAGGCGGCCGACCAGTTCCGAGCCGTGCACCACGACGACGTACGGGCGCCGGAGGCGTAAGCCGACCAGGCCGACGGGGAGTGCGGGGTCGAGGACGATGAGGGTGGCGCCGACCTCGTCGGCAAGTGCCTCGATCTGACGCACCAGTTGTGGCGTGGGGAGCAGCACCTTGGAGGCGGTCCGAACGACACGAAACGCCTGGGCGGCGTCGAAGGCGGCCGCGTCCTCGTGGGCCGTCGTGAGCACGGTGACGTCGCCTTGGGGCAGACGTCGCCACAACTCCCACAGGTAGGTCTGGATGCCGCCCACCTTCGGGGGGAAATCGTTGGTGACGAGGAGGTGGCGGGCCACGGCGGCTCAGCTTGTCCGAGCGCTCGGCACGGCTCCAAGCTCGGCTCGCACCTGGGGATCGGTCTCCACTTCAGCCATTGCCTCGGTGAGGTCGCGGCGGCCGAGGCGGCCCGCGGTCCAGACGGCGTGACCACGGATGAGGGGGTCGGGGTCGGCCAGACACGCAGCCAGAACGGCGCTGACACGGGAGTCGGTGCCTGAGCCCACGTTCCCGAGGGCGATGATCGCATTGCGTCGGAGGTGACGGGCTTGACGGTCGGCGATGTACCAGCGCCCGTACCGTTGGAGCAGCACCTCGTCGTCGCCCTCCTCGAGGATGTCGAGGAGATCGACCTCGGCTTCATCGGCAGCGTCGGCCGGCGGCGGGGGGCGGCGGCGGATCTCGAGCCGGTTCGGGGGGCAGGCGTCCTGGCAGTCGTCGCAGCCGTAGATGCGACGGCCGAGTGCGACGCGATGTTCGACGGGGAACACCCCGCGGGCTTGCACCAGCCAGGCGAGGCAGCGCCGAGCGTCGAGTACGCCGGGCTCGACGAGGGCGCCGGTCGGGCAGGCGGGAAGACAACGGACACAGGGCCCGCACCCCTCCTCGGCCGCTCGTGCTGGCGTCTGCTCCGCCGTCGCTGGGTCGAGTGTCGGTGGAAGAGGTGCGTCGGTGATGACCGATCCGAGCACGAACTCCGAACCATGGCCGTGCAACAGCAACATCGTGTTCTTGCCATACCAGCCGAGGCCCGCTCGGAAGGCGGCCTCCCGGTCGACGAGGGCGTTGTCGTCCGCCACGACCTCGGCCACCCAGCCCTCGGCCCGCAGGTCGCCGGCCATGGCCTCGAGTGCTGCCCGCAGCGGTCCGTAGTGATCGCTCCAGCTGTAGCGCGCCACCCGACCCCGGGGCCCGAGTTCGCCGGCGTTGTCGTCGGCGCTCTTCTCGGCATCGGGCGCCGCCCTGCGGTACGAGCGGGCACCGACGACGAGCGACCTGGCACCGGCGACCGACGAACGCGGATCGGTCGACCGCCCGGGGTTGCGGTAGGTGAAGGCCATGTCGCCGTGGAGTCCGGCGGCCTTGCGCTCGACCAGCGTCGCCAGGGTGGCGGAGAACGGGGTCGCAGGGGCGATTCCGACGGCGTCGAGTCCGGCTGCTCGACCCCGGGAGGTCAGACGAGTTGCCAGCGCAGCCAGGTCGTGCACCAACTCATGATGGCGCGGACCGGCGGATCGCTATCTCGAGCGGGCGCGGCTGTATCGGCGGCGGCCCGGTTGGACGGCCGGCTGGGCCGCCGGCTGGGCGGGACGCAACGAGGGACGGTCGCCGGGAATCACGACATCGCCCGTGAAGTCGCCGGTCGGCGGCGTCGCCCGGTTGGCGCGGATGGTCACGACCCGGCCGTCGTCGGAGGCATCGCCGTCGGGCCCTTCGCGGCCCCGGGCGGCGGCCCGGGCGCGCCGACGCTCGGCGCGACGGGCCTCTGCAGCTTCCTCCTCCGAACCGGACGTCGCGTCGCCCATCATCACGTCGAGTCCGGCCACGGGTCGAGGGGGCAGCGACGACGGAGGTCGGTCGGAGGTCGGGGCCATCGCCTCTTGCAGTGGACGAGGGGGGCGCGACGGACGGGCCGCCATGGCATCGGCCGAGCGGACGGCGGCGATGCGCACGGCGGGCGCGGCAACCGGATGCGGCCGTCCGCTCGGAGCGCCAGGCCGGGGCCGGGACTGTGCAGACGGGCGGGGAGTTCCGGAAACGAGTTGGAGTCGACGCAGGCCGAGTTCGTTGGGGGCGGCCTTCTCGACGACGATCGTTGTTGCCGGTGGTGCTGGCGGGACCTTCTTCTTGGCCGTCGCCGTCGTTCGTCCCCGCTTGGACGGGGTCGCTCTCTTGGCCGACGGGGCCGCCCGCTTCGCAGAGGACGCCTTCTTCGCGGCCGTCTTGCGAACTGCCGCCTTCTTCGCGGCCGTTTTTTTCGCGACCGTCGTCTTCGCGGCCGTCTTGCGAACCGCCGTCGCCCGTGTTCCCGGTCGAGAAACTCCCGCCCGCCGGACCGGCGCGCTCGTCGTTCGAGGCTTCGGCTTCGCCACCGCTCTGGGCTTCGACTTCGGCTTGGGCTTGGTGCTGCGGATCGCCGGAGGCGGATCGGCGACGTCGGCGACGGGCGTCGTGCGGTCGCTGCGACGGGGAGCGACCGCTGGCGTCACCGGTTGGAGCGAAGCCATCGAGCGGCGACGGCGTCCGGCCTCGACGTACCCGAGGTCGGAGGCGAGGCGGTTGCGGCCCACGAGTTCGTTGGTACGGAGGTCGAGTTCCCACTCCGCCGCCTGGTCGCGCTTGCGGGAGACGAAGGCGAAGGTGACCATCCATGTCTCGTCGGTGACCTGATATCCCGACCAGGCCGCATCGAATTCGTCGTTGGTGAGGCGCACGCCGCGCTCGGCCAGGTTCCAGCGCACCGACAAGCCCAGCGGCTCGGCCGAGTCACCTCGGCGAGGCTTGGGATACGTCAGTTGACGGGCGCGGTGGACGATCTGCGACCGTTCGGCCTCGACGGGCGCGGAGAAGCGGGCGACCCATTCTTCGCCCACCCCGGCGACGGCGGCGATCTCTTCGAGGGAACGACCGGCCCGCAACCGGTCCTGGATCTCGCGAGGACTCAGTTGGCTCTGCCGACGAGGCGTTGGCGCCGGGGTGTCGAGCTCGACCGGGAGGTCGAGGTCGCCACTCTCGGCGCTGCGGCGACGCACCGCGTCGGCCAAGGCGCGGAGAAGGGCCTCGTCGAGCGGAAGCACGAAGCTCCCGGACTTCGCGCCCTTGCGAACGCTGAAGATCAGGCTGTCGTTGTCCGTGGTGACACCAACGAGATGGAGCTGTTGCACCTGGGCCCCCGGCCCTTGGCGGCCTACCGGTCGGGCCGACATTGCGGGCGAAGGTAGCACCGGGCCTGTCCCGGCTCGCGGACCCTTGCTAGCTGGCCGCCGGGGCGTGGCGGATCCCGGGCACGAGGCCAGAGCGGATGAGCATCCGGACGGCCCGCTCTTCGGCGACATCGATGATCACCGCCTCGTCCGGCTCGCGACTGCAGATGAAGGTGACGACGCAGTCGTCACACGCCGACGTGTGCTGCATCGAGCAGTCGTCGCAATCGATCGTCAGGCCTGTGGACATCGTCGTTCTCCTCGTTCGGGCTCCACCCACACCGAGCATGAACCAGGGGTACGACAAGAACGCTCGATCAGGCCGAAGGGGCGGCGTTCATTTCCTCGGGCGTCGGCGGATCCTCCAGCTCGACGACGCCGGCCCCGGTTCCACACCAACGGCAGCTGACGGCCTCGACCCGGTCATCGAGCACCTCCTCGTCCTCCACCGTCAGGTCGCCCCCGATGGTGAAGTGGTGGAACGCCGTCGTCCGGCGGGTGGCAGTGACCGTGAAGCGGGTCAGGTTCCCGCAGGCGGTGCATCGGTAGCGGCGAGGGAGCACGGGACGAGGAGCGTACTGGGGGTCGGGAACAGCCTTCACGTAAGGTGGCCGCTCACCGCCGGCCCATCCGGAGATCCTCCCTGCGCTCCCGACAATCTCTCGACCGACGCCCGTCGGGCAACCCGCTCCCTGAGGGCACGCTCGCCGTCGGCGCCGGACTCCTCGTGCTCGGCATCACGGCCTATGTGTTCTTCGTGATCGCCGCTCGGGCGTTGGGGCCCGAGCGCTACTCCTCGCTCTCGGTGCTCTGGACGCTCGTCTTCTTCGCGTCGCCGGGGTTCCTCTTTCCGCTCGAGCAGGAGGTCAGCCGGGCCGTTTCGGCGCGTCGGGCTCTCGGCATCGGGGGCGGTCCCGTCATCCGCCGCGCCGCCATCCTCGGCGGCGGGCTGGCCCTGGCACTGGCCGCCATCACCGTGGCCGCCAGCGGACCGATCCTCGACGAGCTGTTCGATGGCGAGGTCCTCCTCCTCGTCGGTCTCATCCTGGCGCTGCCCGTCTACGCCGCCATCCACCTGACCAGGGGAGCGCTCTCGGGAACCGGTCGGTTCGGGGCCTACGGCACCCTCCTCGCGGGCGAGGGTCTGCTGCGAGTGGGCGCGGCGATCGTGCTCTCGCTCATCGGCGTGCACCGGGCCGGGCCGTTCGGCCTGCTGATCGCCGGCGCCGGGATCGTCATGTTGGTCGGCGTCCTGTCGCGTCAGCGCGGCCTGCTGCAGGATGGACCTGAAGCCCCGTGGTCCGAGCTGTCGGAGGCCCTCGGTTGGCTCCTCCTCGGATCGGTGCTCGCCCAGGCATTCGTCAATGCTTCGGTTCCCCTCGTCAAGGTCTTGGCCGGGCCGGGCGAGGACGCCATCGCCGGCCAGTTCCAAGCCGGCCTCATCATCACGAGGGTCCCGCTCTTCCTCTTCCAAGCGGTGCAGGCCTCTCTGCTTCCCAAGCTCGCCGGCTACGCGGCCACCGGCCAGCTCATCGACTTCCGCAACGGCCTGAAGCGCCTCATCATCGCGGTGGCCGGCATCGGGGTCGTCTCCACTCTGGGCGCCTTCGCCGTCGGGTCGTTCGCCCTTCGGTTGGCCTTCGGCCCGGAATTCGACAAGCTCACCAACGTCGACCTCGGTTTCCTGGCCCTGGCGGGCGCCGCCTTCATGCTCTCGACTGCGCTCTCCCAAGCCCTCATCGCGCTGCGGGGTTACGCCAAGGTCGCCACCGGTTGGGCCACTGCGCTGGCCGTGTTCGGGATCGCGACCTACCTCGGAAACGGTCTGTTGCCCCGGGTCGAACTCGGCCTCGTCACCGGCGCGCTGGTGTCGGTCGTGGCCATGGGCCTGCTCGTGCGGCTGCAGATGCGCGACGGCGTGCCGTCGACAGCCCAACCCCTCTTCGACTCCCTCGGCGGCGACCACGAGATCATCGAGCCCTAGCGCTTGGTGGTGAAACCGAAGGTCTCGGTCATCACGCCGGCGTATCGCGAGGGCCGCCACATCTACCAGTCCCTCGGCTTGCTCGAACGTGAGTTGGCGACACTGGGCCGCACCTACGAGGTGATCCTCGTGTCCGACGGCAGCGACGACGACACGGTGTCGGAGGCGACGAGGCGACCTGAAGTGAAGGTGCTCGAGTACCCAACCCAACGGGGCAAGCGTTACGCCTTGCGACATGCTCTCGACTGCGCTCTCCCAAGCCCTCATCGCGCTGCGGGGTTACGCCAAGGTCGCCACCGGTTGGGCCACTGCGCTGGCCGTGTTCGGGATC